>NZ_JAGFPF010001398.1:0-560 GCF_025962695.1 Candidatus Symbiopectobacterium sp. NZEC135
ATGTGCGGTGCATGATTGGCGACAATGTTAGCCAGCAGGTGTTGATCAAAATGCGGTTGGGAGGGGGGGAGGCGAGCAAAAGCATAGACATGGCTGTCGTACCAGTCCAAACGTTTGTCGGGGTATCCCGCTACCCGTTCGGGGGTGAAGGCGATCGTGGCGGGCAGTTGCAGACTGCTGTCTGGGTGGGGTTCCACGATAGCCTTGATGGTGAACTGGCCGCTTTCTCCCAAGTCCACGGTTTTGCCAAGTGGATCATCCCATCCAAGATAGTGGCGATTGAAATCGGCAGTGATGTAGATGTCATGGGGGCCTGGTGCTGGCAAATCTTCACGGTAGGGATGCAGTTGTGCCATAAACGTTGGAGTAACGGCAAATACCGCAACGCGGGGAATAACGCTTCCTTTGCGGCGTAGGTGGGTATGCAACCGGTAAGCGTATCCGACGCTTTCGATATTGGGATGTTTCTGTAATGCCTCCATCAGCGGAAAAGGAACCTGCGCTGAGCGAACAATATCGCCATTAGGGAGATTGAATTGACTTTCAATGCGATATAAACG
>NZ_JAGFPF010001399.1:0-560 GCF_025962695.1 Candidatus Symbiopectobacterium sp. NZEC135
TACATCTGGAGATAGACGCCATATTTAGCCGCATGGAACGCAGCGTACTGCGGGTCTGTGGTAATGGTCGCGCCAGCGCGTACCAGCGCCGCCGCCGCCGCTGGCAACGTGGGGTAACATTCCGCCGCTACCGCCCCCAGCAACGCCGCACCGAGCGTGACCGCATCTTCTTCGCTCGCCAGATGAATATCGCAACCGGTGATATTGGCGTATTCCCGCAGCCAGAGCGGATTTTTGGTCGCCCCGCCGCACATCACCACCCGGATAATTTGATGTCCGGCCTGATTCATGCTGTCGATGATATGGCGCGTGCCGTAGGCAATGCCTTGTAAGGTGGCGAGATAGAGCCGCGCCAGCGCATCCGGCCCCTGTTCCAGCGTCAGGCCATAAACGGCACCGCGTGCGTGCGGGTTGGCGCGCGGTGAACGATTACCATGATGGTCGGCCAGCACATGCAGATGGCGGGTCGGGAAGGGCTCACGCCGCTCCAGATCGTCAACCCAATGATTCAACAGGGTATATACGCTTATACCCTGCTGTTCCGCCTGCTGCTGCGCGTC
>NZ_JAGFPF010001400.1:0-559 GCF_025962695.1 Candidatus Symbiopectobacterium sp. NZEC135
TGATGTTATTTAACCAACTGAAAAGAAACGTAAAGTTTCTTAAGGATGATGGGCTTTCATATGTTATCGGCATTCAGGTTTTTCGGTGAAGGAAATTCGCTCTCACACATCAATGATAGTAACGTTTATGGGGTCCTGACATCTCACAGGACAGCGCTAAGCCGCCTGACAATCAAGGAGTAACAATGTTAACCGTGGATTTTTACTTGGTCGATGCGTTCACGCAGCACACGTTTGGTGGCAATGCGGCAGCGGTATGCCCATTGGCAGCCTGGTTGCCGGATGAACGCCTGTTGCAGATGGCGCGCCAGCACAACCAATCGGAAACGGCCTTTTTTGTGCCGAGCGAGCAGGGATATGCGTTACGGTGGTTCACTACGCAGGGCGAAATCAACCTGTGTGGACATGCCACCCTGGCAGCAGCGCATGTGATTTTCACCGCCATTGGGCATGCGGGAGACACCATCCGTTTCTCGACCCGGTTCGTCGGGGAACTGACGGTCACGCGCAGTGTCGCAGGCTTGACGCTGGATTTCCCCGCCTGGCAGGCGGAGCCGGT
>NZ_JAGFPF010001403.1:0-558 GCF_025962695.1 Candidatus Symbiopectobacterium sp. NZEC135
AGTACGAACACCGCCCATTTTGCTGCGTTTCACGTTCTGACCATCCAGCAAGCCATTCAACACTTCGGTCAGTTCTGCCAACGCCGAAGGCTGAACGCCGCCGAAGGTGGCGATACGCAGCATGACATCGTTACGCAGTCGCTCATCGAACAGCGCCAGAATATCGGCAGCCTGCGCCCGTTTTAAATGCACCAGGATGGTTGCGATGATCTGCGGGTGCTCGTCGCGGATGACATCTGCGGCAGTTTGCGGCTCCATAAAGTTGAGGGTTTCGATGCCGCCGCTGGTTTCGCGGCTTTCAAGAATATCCTCCAACAGGCTGGATGCGCGCTCTTCGCCGAGTGCTTTCACCAGTACCGAGCGCAGATAATCACCGGCATTGACGCTCAGCGCGGCGTATTGATCTGCTTCAATTTCGAACTCTTTGAGTACTTCCGCCAATTGTTGCGGTGAGACTTGGCGCAAATTCGCCATTGCCGTACTTAAATGCTGCACTTCACGCGTGGAGAGGTGGGTAAATACCTCTGCCGCGCGATCTTCGCCCACGGTCATCAACAA
>NZ_JAGFPF010001404.1:0-558 GCF_025962695.1 Candidatus Symbiopectobacterium sp. NZEC135
CCATATGCCCGCACTTCTTCACCGAGGCCAGTTGGTCCACAAAATGGCCCCCCGCCGCCCCGGCTTCAATCATCG
The DNA here is from genome assembly GCF_025962695.1 of Candidatus Symbiopectobacterium sp. NZEC135. Lineage (NCBI taxonomy): Bacteria > Pseudomonadati > Pseudomonadota > Gammaproteobacteria > Enterobacterales > Enterobacteriaceae > Symbiopectobacterium > Candidatus Symbiopectobacterium sp. NZEC135. The sequence continues at coordinate 76 of NZ_JAGFPF010001404.1, forward strand.
ATTTCATCAGCTCAAAGGCATTCAGCACCCCGCCGAAACCGGCTTCCGCATCCGCGACGATCGGCAGGAAATAATCCACATGGCGAGCGTCATTGGGTTCAATACGGTTGGCCCATTGAATCTGATCGGCACGGCGGAACGTGTTGTTGATACGTGCCACCACCGCAGGCACCGAGTTCGCCGGATAGAGCGACTGATCCGGATACATGCTGGAGGCTAAATTCGCATCCGCCGCCACCTGCCAGCCAGAAAGATAGATCGCTTCAATACCCGCTTTCGCCTGCTGTAACGCCTGCCCACCGGTCAAAGCGCCGAGGCAATTCACATAGCCTTTGCGCGCGCTGCCGTGCAACAGCGCCCACAGTTTGGCGGCACCGTGCTGGGCCAGCGTCGATTCCGGATTCAACGAACCGCGCAGGGTGATCACATCCTCGGCACTGTAGGGACGTTTAATACCGGCCCAACGTTCGCTTTTCCATTCTT
>NZ_JAGFPF010001402.1:0-558 GCF_025962695.1 Candidatus Symbiopectobacterium sp. NZEC135
AGTTATTCCACGTCATTCCTGCCGGTCAATGGTACTGATGCCAGCGGCAGCGCCTTTAAGCCGACCACGGCGAAGCAGCGCGAAGTGGGGGTAAAATACCAACCTACTCATTTCAACGCGCTGTTTACGCTCGCCTATTTTGATATCACGCAAAGTAATGTAGTGACCTCCGTCAACCCTTACACCACCTACCAAACCGGGGAACAGCGCTCACGCGGCGTTGAGTTCGAAAGCAAGATGGCGGTTACAGACAACATCAATGTGACCGGTGCCTTGACCTACACCAACGCCGAAGTAGTTAAAGGATTAGGGGCAGATGTTGGACAGGCACCTATCGGCATTCCGGATTACACCGCTTCGCTCTGGGCGGATTATCGCTTCCGCTCCGGCGCACTAGAGGGGATTACCGTGGGCAGCGGCGTGCGCTATGTCGGCAGCACGGTGGGGGGATATTCGCCTAACGTTTACACCGTCAACGCCACGCGCTTGGATGCGCCGAGCTACACCGTGTTTGATGCGTCAGTCAGCTACGATTTCGGCAAAAGATCGCCAACGCTT
>NZ_JAGFPF010001401.1:0-558 GCF_025962695.1 Candidatus Symbiopectobacterium sp. NZEC135
GGGCAGCGCGACGTGACCGAGCAGTTGATTGCGGCGTTTGCGCGTTTCAACTTGCCCACCAGCCTTAAAGCGCTGGATGTGGATATCCAGAATCACGCTGATGTGGATAAAGTCATTGCGCGCACGCTGGCTCCGTTCGAATCGATCCATGCGCTGCCTGTGCCACTGAGCGCTGAAAACCTGCGTGATGCCATTGAGCGGGTTGAGGCGTTGTCGGTGTAGCAACGCTTGGCGTCGTAAATTCTGATTTTGCGGATAAACAATGGAAATCACTACTCTTCATCTGGTTGATTGATACACAATGATGAAAATGTTCGCATTATCAGAGAACCATAATGACGCTTTATCAGGTAAAACCCGCCTTTCAGGCATGTTTACGCCCATTAATGTTTTGGTTGCACAAACACCACGTTACTGCCAACCACGTCACGATCTCAGCCGTTGCACTGTCTATTATCACCGGTGCAGCGCTCTTTATATTTCCTGATCCTGCCCTGTTCGCCCTTCTGCCCGTGGTGTTATTTGTGCGGATGGCACTCAACGCACTGGATGGCATGT
>NZ_JAGFPF010001405.1:0-558 GCF_025962695.1 Candidatus Symbiopectobacterium sp. NZEC135
GCGCTGCATTGACGGCGTTATCTTGTCGCCGTACAGAATGGCTTTACCATTGAGGTTACGTGCAGCACGTCCAATGGTCTGAATCAAGGAACGTTCCGAACGCAGGAAGCCCTCTTTGTCAGCGTCCAGAATCGCCACCAGCGATACTTCGGGCATGTCCAGCCCTTCCCTAAGCAGGTTAATGCCCACCAGCACATCAAATTCGCCCAGCCGCAGATCACGGATAATCTCAACGCGCTCAACGGTGTCAATATCCGAGTGCAGATAGCGCACGCGCTCACCGTGCTCTTCCAGATATTCGGTGAGATCTTCCGCCATGCGTTTGGTTAACGTGGTGACCAGTACGCGCTCGTTCAACACAACGCGTTTGCGGATTTCAGACAACAAATCGTCCACCTGCGTCGCAACCGGACGGACTTCCAGTAACGGGTCAAGCAGCCCCGTAGGGCGCACCACCTGATCGACGACATCATCGCCGGAATGTTCCAATTCATAATTGCCGGGCGTCGCTGAGACATAGATGGTTTGCGGCGCGAGGGCTTGAAACTCCTCAAACTT
>NZ_JAGFPF010001406.1:0-557 GCF_025962695.1 Candidatus Symbiopectobacterium sp. NZEC135
CATTCACCGAGGCTTTCACCAGGTTGTCGCCTGACACCAGGCTGGTCAGTGCGGTCTGCGCCACGCCACTCTCATCCGTCTGGACCTCAGGGATCGTTAACGATGCGCTACCGCTCGTTACCGCAAAGGTCACCGTGATATCAGGAACCACATCTCCCAGCCCGTCTTTCACCACAACATGCAATGCATTAGTGTCAGAGCCGTTGGCAAGCGCACCGCTGGCTACCGTAAAATCCGCATCAGCTATCGTTGCCGTGCTGTTATCCGCGATAAAAACAGGTCTCAAATAAACGTAAGGGCCATAAGTACCATTGATATACGTTCTCAAATCTATTGATTTAGAACCCGCAACATTACTTTTGAAACGATGGGTAGAGATGCCATCAGTATCAGTCCGCGTTGAACCTAAATGTTGGACATTGCCGCCCCAACTTGCTGATATCGTGACACCCTCAACCGCATTGCCATTTGCATCGACAACGTGAGAACGCAGCTCAACATAGTCGACATCATCAGCAATAGCATTGTCTTTTTCCACCCAGGCGCGTTCAATCACG
>NZ_JAGFPF010001408.1:0-556 GCF_025962695.1 Candidatus Symbiopectobacterium sp. NZEC135
TTTCCAGACAACCTCTGGGCACAACCCACAAACAGTGACTATCAGCGGGCTTTACGTGACTATTTTGCCGCAGAGCCTCCGCACTGCCTCGGCGTAAAGCAATGGCCGGTATATAGCCACGCCCAGGATGCCCCCTGGATTACCGGACGCATGCAGGCACTGGTAGATGCGGGATTAGCATTGGAGACACGTCAGGGAGAGAACATTGTTTATCAGTTAACGCCGGAGGCCGAGCACGCGTGGCGCACCGCAGGCGATCTCTGCTTTGGGCGCATGGAACTTGACAGCGTCATCGCTATTGAGCCGGTCGCACAGGGGATGAGTGCGGTCTATTTCACCTACCGCTTAACCCAACTGGCACCTTGGGCCAGCAATGCCTCGCTGCGTTTTGCATTTAGCGAAGCGGATAACCTGATCGCAGGCAGCACCAAAACGCGCTATTCCGCCACGTTTCGCATCACCAAGCAGGGAAAGTTGATGCTTCACAGCCCCCCGATTCCGGTAGAGCTGGATTTCTAGCGTTTCAGGTACCGGAAAGGATACGTGTTTCCAGCCC
>NZ_JAGFPF010000140.1:0-3890 GCF_025962695.1 Candidatus Symbiopectobacterium sp. NZEC135
CAGCGCGGATGCCCGTTTGTCGCCGGATGTGTTGCCTGACTTAGCGCCGGTGCGTACCTTGCGGGTGATCTATGGGCCGCACGGCGCGCCGGAGTATTTTACGCCGCAAGATATCGACACCTTCTTCGCCACCGACTGGGAAGTGCATTTCAACTCCAGCCGCACCGGCGTGCGGCTGATTGGTCCGAAACCGTGCTGGGCGCGCGACAGCGGCGGTGAAGCGGGGCTGCATCCTTCCAATATTCACGATAACCCCTACGCCATCGGCGCCGTGGATTTTACCGGAGATATGCCGGTGATACTGGGACCGGATGGCCCGAGTCTGGGGGGCTTTGTCTGCCCGGTAACGGTGATCGAGGCGGATTTGTGGCAGATAGGCCAACTTAAAGCGGGCGACAAGGTGCGCTTTGTTCCGGTCTCTGTGAGCACCGCGCGTGCGCTGGTACAGGCGCGAACCACAGCGCTGATGCAGTTACAGCCTGAGGCGATTGAGTGGCAGCCCGAACCGTTGGCTTCTCCTATCGTACTGAATCAGGGAGAAGGCGCGCAGCGTTTGGTGGCGCGACTGAGCGGCGATACCAACCTGCTGCTGGAGTTTGGCGAGCCGGAGCTGGATCTGCGGTTACGCTTTCGCGGCCATGTGTTGATGCAGCGTTTGCAGGCCGCGCAGATCGCCGGGGTTATCGACCTGACGCCGGGCATTCGTTCGCTTCAGATTCACTACCAGCCCGAGCGCGTTTCACTGAGCACGCTGCTCACGCAGGTGCAACAAGACTGGCAGCAGGTCCTGGCGACGCAGGATTTACGGGTGCCTTCGCGTATCGTGTATCTGCCGATCTCCTGGGACGATCCCGCCTGCCAGACCGCCATCCAGAAATACATGACTACGGTGCGTAAAGACGCGCCCTGGTGCCCGAGCAATCTGGAATTTATCCGACGCATCAACGATCTGCCTGATATCGATGCGGTGTATGACACCGTGTTTAAGGCCAGTTATCTGGTAATGGGGCTGGGAGATGTGTATCTGGGCGCGCCGGTGGCGACGCCGCTCGATCCTCGTCATCGGCTGGTCACCACCAAATATAACCCGGCGCGCACCTGGACGGCGGAGAACTCGGTGGGGATTGGCGGGGCCTATCTGTGTGTTTACGGCATGGAAGGGCCGGGCGGTTACCAACTGATTGGGCGCACCTTGCAGATGTGGAACCGCTATCGTCAGATTGAGGCCTTCCACGGTAAACCCTGGCTGCTACGTTTCTTCGATCAGATTCGTTTTTATCCCGTCTCATCTGAAGAGCTGGCGCAAATTCGTCGGGATTTTCCGCTGGGGCGCTACCCGCTGCGGATAGAGCAGCATGAACTGGTGCTGGCGGATTATCAGGCCTTTCTGGAGCGGGAACACGACAGCATTGAGGCTTTTCGTCTACAGCAGCGCGCGGCCTTTAACGCTGAACGCGAACGTTGGATAGCGGCCGGGCTGGATCACTCGGAAACGGACGATGCCGTGGCGCACGCGCCGGAAAGGCAAGCGTTGCTGCCGGGGCAAACCGCGGTGGAAAGCCCGATAGCGGGGAATCTGTGGCAGGTACTGGTTGAGGCCGGGCAGCGCATCGCAGCAGGTGAGGTGCTGGTGGTGCTGGAATCGATGAAGATGGAGATTCCGGTAAAAGCGCCCTGTGACGGCGTAGTGCGGGTGCTGGATGTCCAGCCGGGCTCACCGGTGCGGGCAGGGCAGTGTTTGATGGTGATGGAGAAGGAGTAACCGTGATGCAAACTTCGTTCGATTTACGTCTGTCGACGCTGCGCGCCGCCTATCAGGCGGGAAAGTTAACGCCGCGCCAGCTGTGCCACCGGCTGCGCACACGTGCGCTGACGCTGAATGCTGATTATGCGCTTTATATTCATCTGTTTAGCGAAGCGGAGCTGGAGCCCTATCTCGCTGCATTGGACGGGAAATCGCCGGATGCGCTGCCGCTGTACGGCATTCCGTTCGCCATCAAAGACAACATTGATATTGCTGGCATCGCCACCACGGCGGCCTGCCCGGCCTTTGCCTATGTGCCAGAACGTAGCGCCACGCTGGTTGAACAACTGATTGCGCTGGGTGCGGTGCCGGTCGGCAAAACCAATCTCGATCAGTTCGCCACCGGGCTGAATGGCACCCGTTCACCCTACGGCGCGTGCCGCAACAGCGTCCATCCTGATTATCCGGCGGGAGGCTCCAGCGCAGGATCGGCGCTGGCGGTGGCACTCGGCGTTGCCAGCTTTGCGCTGGGCACCGATACCGCAGGCAGTGGCCGCGTGCCCGCCGCGCTCAATAATCTGGTGGGGCTGAAGGCCAGCAAAGGGCTGCTCTCGGCGGGAGGGGTGGTGCCTGCCTGTCGCACGCTGGACTGCGTGACGTTCTTCACCACCAGTGCGGAAGAGGCCAGTCAGCTGCTGTCGTTAACGGCCCGCTACGATGTGTTAGATGACTATTCCCGCCGTAATCCCCAGTGGAACAACGGTGCGGCCTTTGGTAAACCGCGCACGGGTTTTCGCTTTGGCGTGCCGCAACAGCTGGAATTTTTCGGCTGCGCGGAGAGCCCTGTGCTGTTCGCCGCCGCCAAAGCGCGCTTGATGGCTCTGGGTGGCGTTGCGGTTGAGATTGATTTCACGCCGTTTTTGGCCGCAGCGCGCTTGCTGTATGAAGGGCCGTGGGTGGCGGAACGCTATATCACGGCGCAAACGCTGTTGGAAACCGAGCCCGACGCCGTGTTGCCGGTGATTCGTAATGTGCTGGCCAGCGCGCCACACTACAGCGCGGCGGATACCTTCCGCGCGCAATACCGCGTGCAGCAGCTCAAAGCGCAATGTGACGCGATCGTGGACGGTCTGGACTGCGTATTGACGCCTGCCTACCCGAGAGCCGTGACGCTGGCGGAACTGGCCGAGGAGCCGGTGAAACGTAACAGCGATTTGGGCTATTACACTAACTTCATGAATATGCTGGATTATGCGGCAGTGGCGGTGCCCGCCGGGCAGATGCAAAACGGGCTGCCATGGGGCGTCACGCTGTTCGGTCGCGCCTTTACCGATCAGTACCTTCTGAGTCTGGCCGATGCTCTGCAACGCCAGCAGGGGGCCGCGTTGGTGGGCGGTGCCGGTTTAACCACCGCAGCCCCGGTGCGTGTAGCCACTCACGATTGCCAGCGGCTGGTAGTCTGTGGGGCGCACCTTTCCGGGCAGCCGCTCAATCACCAGCTTACTAACCGGGGAGGACGCTGTGTGCAATGCACGCAGAGCGCGCCGGATTATCGGCTGTATGCGTTGGCGGGCTGTCCGCCGCTGCGCCCCGGCATGGTCAGAGCCCGTGACGGCGGTGCGGCCATCGAGGTTGAAGTATGGGAATTGCCCAGTGCGGAAGTGGGGTCGTTTCTGGCGGGCATCCCGGCCCCATTGGGGTTAGGGCAGGTACAATTGGCCGATGGGCAGTGGTGCACCGGCTTTATCTGTACGGCAGAAGGTCTGGAAGGCGCTCGCGATATCACCGCGTTCGGCGGCTGGCGCGCCTTTCTGGCATCGTTGCATCAGGGATGATGAAAGGGCCAGGGACACCCCTGGCCCTTTCATCACAGAATATCGTCGACTACGCCGCCATCAACGCGCAGCGCCGCGCCCGAAGTGGCAGACGCCTGCTGCGAACAGATATAGACCACCATGTTGGCGACCTCTTCCACGCTGGCAGCGCGCTGGATAACCGAACTGGGGCGATGCGCCATCACGAATTCCCGCGCCAGTACCTCAAGGGATTTACCGGTGCGCGCCACGTCGTCTTGCATCATGGTGGCGAAGCCGTCGGAAATCGTAGGACCCGGCAGCACGCTGTTCACCGTCACGCCAGAGCCCGC
>NZ_JAGFPF010001407.1:0-546 GCF_025962695.1 Candidatus Symbiopectobacterium sp. NZEC135
CCTTACCCGTGGCCGTGGTCAGGGCAACCTGGCTGCGATTGGTATCTAATGATGGCCTGTTTCGCCATTCGATGTCGCCGGTTTCGTCATGGCGCCCTGCCGGTCTGCGACCACGCAGTTCAATCGCCAGCGGCTCACCGCTGGTATGCCCCCCTAGTCGGCGGCGCTCTTCTTCGCTGATGGCATCGGTGTCGAAACGGGCGCTGACGGGGACATCCCTCCGTATCTTGCGCAGCACCCAGCGTGTTGCGCCCAGTGCCGCTGGGGAAAGCATCGCCAGGTTGATGAACATAAAAACCTGACCACGCTCTTTGCCGTCTTTCGGATCGAACGCCTTGCCCAGACTTTCAAAAAGGGCTTCGCCGTGGTCAATTCCTTCGCCAGTGATCAGTGTCGTGCTGCCGTTGGCAATGGCGTTGGCGGCAAGTGCCGCGTCAATAGCCGCAAAGGTATACCGTATCCCTTTGTAGAGGCCGAAAAGCCCTCTACCTACACCCACGACAGGAATAATCGACAGGACGCCAAGTCCTATCTGTGCGACGGCTA
>NZ_JAGFPF010001410.1:0-555 GCF_025962695.1 Candidatus Symbiopectobacterium sp. NZEC135
CCTATACCCGGCAACTGCTGGAGGCGATTCCGGGGCGTGAGTGGCAGGTGTCGGCGGCGTGATAGCCATAATATCCCTGTGCTGAGATGAATAACCGGATCTGATCATGCGGGTGACTTGGTGATAGAGTAAACACGGACAGTCACTTAGCAGGATAGATTTGCATGCACTCACATCCGTTACGCCACATCATTGAATCCTGTGATGTGGCGATCTCCAAGAGAGACTTTGACTCACTGATGGATCACTATTCTGAAGACGCCGCGCTGGTGGTTAAGCCAGGCATGATCGTGAAAGGAAAAGAGAACATCAGGAAAGCCTTTATTGCCATCTCTGATTACTTTCAGGATCAACTTGTCGTGAAACAGGGCGAAATGCAGGTCATTGAAGGTGGCGGAAATGCGCTGGTTATTATGGAAACATTGCTCCGTTTCCCCGACGGACAAGGTGGGACGGTAGAGACAACGCGTCGTGCTACCTATGTCTTTCGCCAGGAAAGCGATAACCGTTGGCTGTGCACCATCGACAACTCTTACGGTACCGATCTATTGAATG
>NZ_JAGFPF010001409.1:0-555 GCF_025962695.1 Candidatus Symbiopectobacterium sp. NZEC135
AGCCAGCGCGTTGGAAGTGGTGTTCAACTGGTGAACGATGCGGGTAAAACCATGCAGGAAATGACGCAGGCGGTCAGTTCTGTACAAAGTATCATTGGTGAAATTGCCACTGCATCAGATGAGCAGGCGAAAGGCATTAGCCAGGTCAGCATTGCCGTCAATGAAATGGATGGCGTCACCCAGCAAAACTCTGCCTTGGTTCAGGAGATGTCCGCTGCGGCCAGTTCGCTTGAGGAGCAATCCCTCTTGCTGGCACAAACCATTGAACATTTCCGTCTGAATGCAGAACCAACGCTGGCACTGCCCGGCGCACGCTAAACGGCCGTACAACGCGTCACCCAAGGACGGTATCATTGGTTTATTATTCTGATGATACCGTTCACCACACCACGCGCGCCTAACGACGTCCCCGCACATGGGTATTGGCAGACCATTCATAGGTGGTATTAGTATCAGGTTTAAATTTATTTTTCTTCTGCTCTGCGCGAGCCTGCTTAGCTGCCGACTCGCGTTCTTTCATCAACTTATCGATGTAATCGTCTTTAATACGGTTAT
>NZ_JAGFPF010001412.1:0-554 GCF_025962695.1 Candidatus Symbiopectobacterium sp. NZEC135
TATTGCCATTCTGGCGGAAAAACTCCCCGAAAAACTAAGAGATCGCGCCCGCGTCGTTGGCCTGTCACTCGCATTATTGATGCGTCTGGTGCTGCTTGCCTCTATGTCCTGGCTGGTTTCGCTCACTGCCCCGCTTTTCACCCTGTTTCAACAGCCGTTTAGCGCACGCGATATCATCATGGCGGTCGGCGGGCTGTTTCTGCTGTTCAAAGCCACGGTAGAACTTAATGAACGGTTGGAAGGCCGAGATCAGGAGCAGCATGGACAGCGCAAACGAGCGCGTTTTTGGGCGGTTGTAACGCAGATTGTCATTCTGGATGCCATCTTTTCGCTGGATTCGGTCATCACCGCTGTCGGCATGACCGATCACCTGCTGGTGATGATGTCTGCCGTGACCATCGCCATTGGGCTGATGCTGCTCGCCAGCAAACCATTAACCCGGTTTGTCAGCGCCCACCCTACCATTGTCATTCTTTGTCTCAGCTTTTTGCTGATGATCGGCTTTAGTCTGGTCGCGGATGGCTTTGGTTACCATATTCCCAAAGGCTACCTCT
>NZ_JAGFPF010001413.1:0-554 GCF_025962695.1 Candidatus Symbiopectobacterium sp. NZEC135
CTTTTCTTCTTCATTTTCAATCGATTGAAATATTGTTGGCCGGTCCTTTAGTGTAACAAAGAAAACCCGCGCTGTCTGTGTGACGGTGACATGATGGTCACCAGTACAATCCCCGAGCCACCATAGCAACCCAACTGCCAATAATGATGAAACAACCCTGCGTTTTCCTTATTTCCCGTTAAAAAAACGCCACTAAAAATAATCAAGGCTGCACCGTGATAAAAAAAACGTCACTGCCCGTGGTTAATAGCGCGGCGCATTCCTTATCTGCTAGAAAATAATATTTACCTGCCGACACCAATATTAAAGAAACCCAAACTAATTTTTATTTTTTCCATTATTATTTTAGATATTATCGCCCTTTACCCTCATGCCGATATCGCACTTTTTGCATCGTTGTTACCCCTGCATATAACAACGTGATCTCCATCACAAAATAATTTTCACCTCGGCTGAATCGAGTAAAGCGTGACCGTAAAACCCATTGTTACCGGTATCATTTGCGTATATAGTGGTCTTATCACCCTCAGCGTGTCCTGATGTCGAGCCTATTG
>NZ_JAGFPF010001411.1:0-544 GCF_025962695.1 Candidatus Symbiopectobacterium sp. NZEC135
AGCGTGGCGTTAGGCCTGCCGACTCACCTCGGCGTGGTGCCGCACGTGACGGGTTCGCAGCAAGTGACCGATTTAATCACCACGCAGGCTAAAGATCTGTTTGGTGGCTATTTCCTGGTGGAAACCGATCCCGCACTGGCCGCCGAGAAACTGGTGGCGGTAATGAAAGAGAAGCGTCGCGCGCTGGGGATCTAACGCATTGCCCAGCCAGCGCCATCAGGCGGCTGGCTGGCAACATCGGTTCACGAGGGTGATATGAAAATAGCTATCCCGGGTAAAGGGGGCCCACGCTGGCGGGATTGCTGGCGCGATCCTATGCGGCACAGGGAAAACCGGTACTGGCGATTGATGCCGATCCGGATGCCAATCTGGCTTCTGCAATAGGCATTCCGGCCGAACGCTATGCATTGTTGCAACCTTTTTCCCGTATGAAAGCACTGGCAACGGAGCGCACGGGGGCCGGTGCCGGGTATGGCAGCCTGTTTATCCTCAATCCAAAGGTAGACGATCTGCCGGATGCCTACTGCGTGCAGCACGCCGGAGT
>NZ_JAGFPF010001416.1:0-553 GCF_025962695.1 Candidatus Symbiopectobacterium sp. NZEC135
TCATTAAGCTATCGCTGGTCTTCGCCGTGGTGCTGGCGCTGTATGGCGTCTATCTCGACAGCCAGATTCGCAGCCGAATCGAAGGCAAAGTGTGGCAACTGCCTGCGGCGGTGTATGGCCGGATGGTGAACCTCGAGCCGGGCATGTCCTACAGCCAGAAAGAGATGATAAACCTGCTGGAAGGGATGCAATACCGTCAGGTATCGCGCATCACCCGGCCGGGCGAATTCAGCGTGCGTGGCAACACCATTGATATACTTCGTCGCCCGTTTGATTTCCCCGATGGCAAGGAAGGGCAGATCAACGCCCGACTGATCTTTACCAACGATCGTTTGGCTCAGATCCAAAATCTGGAGAACCAACGCAATTTTGGTTTCTTCCGCCTCGATCCGCGTCTGATCACCATGATGCAATCCCCCAACGGGGAGCAGCGACTGTTTGTGCAGCGCTCCGGTTTCCCTGATTTACTGGTCGACACGCTGGTCGCGACCGAAGACCGCCATTTCTATCAGCATGACGGCATCAGCTTCCTTTCTATTGGCCGTGCTTTTCT
>NZ_JAGFPF010001417.1:0-553 GCF_025962695.1 Candidatus Symbiopectobacterium sp. NZEC135
CATTGCTTTTCAAACCAACATACTGGCGCTGAATGCGGCGGTGGAAGCGGCGCGGGCCGGAGAACAAGGGCGCGGGTTTGCCGTGGTCGCCAGCGAAGTGCGTAATTTGGCACAGCGCAGTTCACAAGCGGCCAGAGAAATTGAAGCCTTGATCGCAGAATCCGTCACGCGGGTGGATGAAGGTTCTGTGTTGGTTGAAAAAGCGGGTACCGCTATGCATGACATAGTGATGTCAATTGGCGCTGTTGATAACATCATGAACGATATTTCAGTGGCATCGGACGAGCAGAGTCGCGGCATTGCGCAAATTGGTGATGCGGTGACGGATATGGATCGTACCATTCAGGAGAATGCAACGATGGTCAGTGATTCCACCTCGGCGGCATTAGCATTGGAAGCGCAGGTCGCGCGGCTTGCCTCACTGATTGCGGTATTCCGTTTGCCAGGAAACGCGGTTTGCGAGCCAGAGGCTGCACAACGGCCAACCGGTTTTGCTGCTTTACCCGTTAAGGTGGCGCAGGGCGATTGGGTGTAGCACACACATTAGCGGGCT
>NZ_JAGFPF010001414.1:0-553 GCF_025962695.1 Candidatus Symbiopectobacterium sp. NZEC135
CGTGGATAACCTGACGCATCATATCTGGCACCTGCTCCCGCACCTGCGTGCTGTAAGTACGTACCGTTCCTTCCAGTTCGACCGTTTGCGGTAATACGTTCCAGGTATTGCCGCCTTCGATACGGGTCACGCTGACCACCAGCGATTCCAGTGAACTCACCCGGCGGCTGGGGAGGGTTTGCAGGGCGATGACAATATGGCTGGCGGCAATAATGCTGTCGATCCCTTCTTCTGGCTTGGCGGCATGTGCCCCTTTACCGGTAATGCGAATGGAAAATCGGTCGACGTTGGCGTAAAAAGCCCCCGAGCGCGTGGCAAATGTGCCGCTTGGCAACTCCGGCGCGTTGTGTAAGCCAAACACGGCGGAGACCGGCTGTAGCGCGCCGGCGTGAATCAGTTGTCGCGCACCGACGGAAACCTCTTCCGCGGGTTGAAACAGCAGGCGCACACGGCCAGGCAACTGCGCTTCGCGGGCTTTCAGCAGCCCCGCTGCGCCCAGCATCACCGCAGTATGAAAATCGTGTCCGCACGCATGCATCACGCCAGGATGTTG
>NZ_JAGFPF010001415.1:0-553 GCF_025962695.1 Candidatus Symbiopectobacterium sp. NZEC135
AACTCCTGCAACTCCTGAATAAGCTCTTTCTGCACCTCATTTTTGGCTTCATGCGCGCCGCGCACCGACGCCTGCACCTGGCTGTACTGCGTTAACTGTGCCTGCTGCTGGCGCAGTTGCTCACGCGAACGGGTACGCTCGGTTTCTGCCTGCTCTAACCGTTGACGCAATTTGTCATTCAAATCGGCATTTTCACCCAGCATGTCCGCTGAGTCGCTATAGCCGAAGTGGGCTCGCCGTTGCACCACTTCCGTTATGGCAAACGCCTGCTGTTTAGCCTGACGCTGTGCGCTTTGTGCCTGGGTGTACTGCGCCCGCAGTTGTTCATGCTGCTGTGGATCGCTTTGCAGCACCGCCACCAGCGGTTCCAGTTTCACCAGCGACGCACCGTGCTGTGCAATAAAGTGTGCGGACTCTTCTGCGGCATCCAGCTCGTCGCGAATCTCTTCGATCCGGTCGTGCAACGTATCATCACACAGCAGGCTGACGCGCGGGATCAGGCGGTTCAGCAGTGAAACGCACTCTTTGGCCTGATCGGATTGCTGGCGTTGCT
>NZ_JAGFPF010000141.1:0-3867 GCF_025962695.1 Candidatus Symbiopectobacterium sp. NZEC135
CGCTGGCGGCGAACGCGTTCATGCCCGGATACACCGCTGGTGGCCTGGACCAGTTCCTTTACCTTTTCCCGCTGCTGCTCTGGTTCCATCGCTGCCAGTTGGCGCGCTTGGGTTACATTCACATGCCCAGCTTCAACAGCGACTTGCACTGCCTGGGTACAATCAAGCAATGCCAACGTTGCGCGAACGGTCTGCACACTACAGCCAAACGTGAGCGCAAGGTCTTCCTCGTCGTCTCCGCGCTCTAATGCCGCAGCCATCTTTTTGGCACGCCCTAACGGGGTGTCTGGAAGGTATATTTCGTTGGCGCTTACCATCAGTTTTGACATGCGATTTGCTGAACCACGTCTGACCACGCCTGGCACCAACAGCGGTTTTTTACCTTCGATCTGTAGGCGACGATTGGCCTCCAAAGTGTGTTTTACTCTTTGGCGTCCTTCGACAACGCACGCTTTTCCCGTTTCCGGATCTTTCCAAACGACGATGGGTTCAATCACCCCGAGTTCAATGATGTTCAACACCATCCACTCTACGAGGGGGAGGTGAATGCGCTCGTCATACAGGGGGTGCGCTGGATCATCGACCAGGTGCAGTGATTCCGGCTCAAACGTGAGGACGTTGGTTTTACCGCTGGCACCGTAAGCATCTTTCGAGTTCTTAGCCATGTTGCACACCCTCATAGCGATCCGGGTAGATAGGCTGGCCGTCATAACCCGTTTCAACATAGGGGCCGGCCAACTCAGAGAAACGGGCCATAAACTCGCGTTCTGCTTCATACGCTGTCATATAAACAATGATCCGCTCTGAGCGCTCAACGCCGTCCAGAATGGGCCAGTGACCGGAATCCGGGTGCAGCAATGCATCCTTTTCGGTTGCCAGCATGATGAGGTCAGCACGCTTCACTTCGGGGCTTGTTTTCAATGGCAACCCATAGCGCAGACGAACAATCACCTCTACATTAGCTTCAACGCGCTGATAGTCCGGCAGCATGTGTTTAAGTGGCGACATCATGTCGCTGACATAGGCTTCATGCGCATCATGCATCAGCGCTTCAAAAGCGAATTCAGGCGGCACCAGGTAGCTTGCACCAATGCTGTGTTGAGCAACGGAATAGGGCCAATGTGTATGACCACAGAAGCGGTTAATTTGGGAAAGAGCATGGGCGATATCACGGATATCAACATCTTCCACACTTGGGGCGGTGTAATTAAAATGCCGCCCGGTAAAAGTAGAAATCCACGTCATTATTTTTCTCCACACCGATTTTGGGTTGAGTAAATCCCTCGCCGTGAGGCGATTAAATTGCACAGATAAAGGATTAATTAACGGGAGGCTTCGCCGCCCAGCACTTCAATCAGGTTTTTAATTAATGCTGACAGTTCACCAGTAATAAGCATTACATCGGCATCAAACCGCTGATTAATATCTTCACGGTCGATATCGTCGTTCTGCTCCAGAATCTGATCGCTAAATTTAATCTTCTTGATGGTGCCAGCATCATCAAGAACAAAAGTGATCTGCTCTTGCCAGTCCAGCGCCAGTTTTGTTACCACTTTGCCAGCGGCAATATGACCAGCAATTTCATCACTGATAAGGTCTTGCTGTTTGCTGCGCAGGATACCGCCATCTTCCAGAATCGCTTTCAATTCCGCTTCATCGCGCAAGGCGAAACCAGCAGGAACGGCACCATCACGCACCCAGCCCGTCATTGTTAACTCAATGGGCATTTCCATAACGACAGGCATAACCGGCAGTGAGCCAATGGTTTTACGCAGCAACGCAAGCGCATCTTCTGCTTTACGCGCGCTTGCGGCATCTACGATAACCAGTGAGGCCGGAACGTCGATCCAGAGTGTAGTGTGACTGAATTTTGTGAACGCCCTTGGCAACAGCGAATGAAGAACCTCATCTTTGATGGTGTCCTTTTCGGTCTTTTTGAGCTTGCGGCCTTGTTCAACTTCCAGCCTTGCCACCTTGGCGGCAACTTCACGAGCGACAACCGGCGCTGGCAGGATCTTCTCTTCCCGCTGCACAACGAGAAGGATTTGCCCGTCGTCCTGGTAGCTAAGCTGGTTGCACGAAACAGGGAAGGGGGATATCCAGCCAGTTTTAGCCATGTCCTGGCTACCACAGGGAGTAAATGCAAACGCTGGCAACTGCTCGGACAATTCAGCGAAACTTACATCTCGCGTTAGCCGGTACACCTGCGCATTTTTGAAGTTAAAAAGACTCATGATTTCTCCACACCGTTATATTTGTTGCTGCACACACAGAAGGGTGAAGGGCGTCGGGATACAGACCTCAGCATTGACTCACCAATAATTGAAGGGGTCCGACACCCTTCTGTCTGTGCAGAAAAAAGTGCGGCTATTGGGATATGGGCCCGCAAGCCGCCAAAAACAGCTACCTCTGATACTCAACACAACGGAAAGAGCACTGCGTAACCTGGCACCGATCTGGCCGCCGGTCGGTTTGTACTGGACTCTTCCCCAGCCACTGGCCCGGACAACAAAGCTTCTATGTGCGTTCCAACCAATGCTCTTACCTGTTGTGTGCTGTCTTTCCAGCTGTCACCGACCTATCGCCTCGGGGCGCTACTTAGTGGACATTTATAAAGACCGTCTTGAAGTAGTAAGCCATCCAGTCTTGAATTTGATGCTCCGTAACGTGGAGCGGCCGACCTGATTACCTCACGGGGCATTACCGCTGACGCAGGCTGACAGCTGCTACTGCCGTGACAGGGGCTTCACAATACCGGTGCTGGCCCAATCAATACCCAATCCTATGGGATTGGCATATCCGGTCTGATCAGTCTTAAATTCAGTGGCGCACCATGTTGCTAATGCGCTCATAATCGCCATCAACCTGGCTTCCTGCGGTTAACTTGTCCCACAAGAGGAATACGCCATGCATCCAGTCGCGGTGCATTTCTTCTGCTGTTGATGAACAGTGCTCAGAGTTCTTTTTCAGCCGTTCAATCTCATCAACTGCCTTTTGAGTTATCTGGCTATAGGTCAACATAAGCCCTCGCTGTTAAGTGTGCTGGTTACGGTTCCAGCCCCGCATTAGCGGTCGTACCCTGGTGTGGACGCTTACAAAAACTTCAATAACAGGAATGAGGACACAACACCGATCAGCAGCAGGGCGACCACATAGAACGCTGCCCAAAGTTTTAGCTGGTGGTTCACATTTGCTTTGCTCATCTGGTCCTCACACCGTTCTGGTTAATCTGTGCCTGGTCACATCACCACCTCAGGCGGCAGTGGTCCCTGCTATTCCCCAACAGACAGGAATGCGTTAATCTGAATACCCCCAGCAGAAGAAAGGTTTTTTGTTATGAACAGAGAGGCTTATTCAATTCGTTGGAAGTTGCACCAGGCCACAGCAGCCCTTGATTACTCACTTGAATGCTTTGGTGACGAACTCGCCAAGAAAAACTGCTACCCGAAAAGCGTCGATGGTTTTGATGCTGTTTACCTCTATCTGGCAAATAAGCATGGCTGGCCGATTAGCACCTGTAGAGCAATGAGCAGAGATGATCTCAGGCTTGCTCTTGCAGACGAAATGCAAGGTTGGATAATGCCGCGTGATGCTCGCTTTGGACTTCCTGCCCATGAAGGCGTTGAAGTTGTAATTGAGCGAGAGTAGCTTCAGCCTCCAGTTTCACTGACGTCCAAAATTCATCGGGCGTCATTTTCATTTCATCATGCATAAATCCTCCACAAATCAGTTTGTTTGGGGATATCCAGATTGTTAAAGAGCTAAGCGTCCTTACAGGGCGCTTTTTTTGTTACCAGCGAATCATCCCGTCCTTCTACGCCACGGGCGGCTACGTTCGTGGGCGTCCTGCCTGTTCGCTGTTGGTGT
>NZ_JAGFPF010001418.1:0-550 GCF_025962695.1 Candidatus Symbiopectobacterium sp. NZEC135
ACATCGCCATCAGGCACATGGCAGAGACATACCAGAAGAACGTTGTTTCGATACCCGCTGATTTCAGCGACAGCGCGACATACTCAGCCGAACCGCCAAACAACGCGTTGCCTATCGCATAGGACAGTCCCACGCCCAGCGCACGCACCTCTGGCGGAAACATTTCTGCTTTCAGCACACCGCTGATCGAGGTGTAAAAACTGATGATCATCAACGCCATCACGATAATGCCAAACGCCGCATAGGGGTTTGTCACATTCTGCAAAGCGCTGAGGATCGGAACGGTAAACAACGCGGCCATCGAACCAAAAATGATCATCATGGTACGGCGCCCGATTTTATCCGACAACGCGCCAAACAGCGGTTGTAGCAACATGAATATCACCAAAGCGCCCGTCATCACTCCACTTGCGGTTTTTGCATCCATACCCGCCGTATTCACCAGATACTTCTGCATGTAGGTGGTGTAGGTATAAAAGCTCAACGACCCTGCGGCGGTAAAGCCCAGCACAATCATAAAAGCACGCCGATTGCGCCACAAACCAGAAAG
>NZ_JAGFPF010001421.1:0-550 GCF_025962695.1 Candidatus Symbiopectobacterium sp. NZEC135
CGCCCGCCCTGCAAAACGATCCGCGCATTAAAAAGCTGGCGGCCGATCTGGAATCCAAAGCCATCGCAGATTTTATTACGCAGCGCTATAACGGCTCGGTGATCCCGGTGGCGAGCAAGCAGCCATGATCGTCATCGAACAATTGGGAAAACGTTATCCAGGGTGCGATCGTCCGGCATTGGATGACGTGTCGCTGACGATTCCCGAGGGTTCTGTTTATGGCATTTTGGGGCGTAGCGGTGCGGGCAAAAGCTCGCTGCTGCGCTGTCTTAATCTGCTAGAACGGCCCTCATCGGGCCGGATTGTGGTGGATGGCGAAGACATTACGTCACTCTCTTCACGGGCGTTGCGCCAGCACCGGCTGCGCACCAGCATGATTTTTCAGCACTTCAACCTGCTGCATGCGCGTAATGTGCATGACAACGTCGCCGTTCCGCTTGAGATAGCCGGGGTGGCGCGCCACGAGCGTGAAACGCGGGTAAGCGCATTGCTGGAATGGGTGGGGCTCAGTGACAAAGCGCGCGCCTTTCCCTCGCAGTTATCCGGTGGG
>NZ_JAGFPF010001419.1:0-550 GCF_025962695.1 Candidatus Symbiopectobacterium sp. NZEC135
TAATCGAGTTGGAAGAAAAAGCGAATATCCCGCTCGGCCAGATCGTCAAACCAGACTCGAACATCGTTTAGCCCCGATTTAAGGGAGACGGTGACCTCAAGGGTGTTTTCCAGATTGCGCTGGTAGGCGGCGCTCCAGGCGACATCTTCGCCGTTAACCTGCACGATGCCACCGCCGCAGGTGGTGAAACGCAGGGTCACCTCACCGTCGGTTTCGGCTTCCAGCCAGGTTTGCGCCCAGGCACCGATGCGGGTAGGGCGGAACCAGAAATCAGAAAGGTCTACGCGGTCAGAACCAAACGGGAACCACCACCGGGTCAGTTCGAACGCGCCGAACGGCTGTGGTTTCTTCTCCAGATAGCGTTGCTGGAAGTCGACCCGGCAAGGATAGGTATGCGGGATAAAGTTTTTCTTTTTGCTCAGGAAGAAAAACGGGTCCATGTCACCCTGCATGGGCACATCGGGTACGTCATAACGCTGGCTGGCGATATCGGAATAGTGCCAGTAACGAATCGCGTCACCCTGTTGCAAAGCACGGCGATAAATAGTGT
>NZ_JAGFPF010001420.1:0-550 GCF_025962695.1 Candidatus Symbiopectobacterium sp. NZEC135
GTTTATATCGAAACGTTTCGTAATATCCCGCCGATTTTGCAGATCTTCTTCTGGTATTTTGCCGTACTGCGTAACCTGCCGGGCCCGCGCCAGGCGCTTAACACGCTCGATATTGCGTTCCTGAGTAACCGCGGTTTATACCTTCCCGCCGGAGAGTTTGGTCCCGGCGCGCTGGGCGCGTTCTTCGCGTTGCTCATCCCGTTGGTGGTCGGCATTGTACTGTATCGGCGCAATAAACAGATTCAGGCGCTGACGGGGCAATATCACCGCACCTGGCCTATCGTTCTGGCACTGTGGGTGGTTCTGCTTGGCGTGAGCCATGGGCTGTTTGGCCCTGCCCTGCACTGGGATATCCCGCAGTTGAAAGGCTTTAACTTCCAGGGTGGCATGGTACTGATCCCGGAACTGGCGGCGTTGACGCTGGCATTGTCGGTCTACACCTCCGCGTTTATCGCAGAGATCATCCGTTCCGGCATTCAATCAGTGTCATACGGGCAACATGAAGCGGCTCGCTCTCTGGGGCTGCCCAATCCGATCACGCTGCGTAAGG
>NZ_JAGFPF010001425.1:0-549 GCF_025962695.1 Candidatus Symbiopectobacterium sp. NZEC135
GGGAACCTGCGGTTGGATCACCTCCTTACCTAATGATACTGATTCTGTGAAGTGTTCACACAGATTGTCTGATGAAAGAAATCGAGCGGTTAGAAGACCTTATAGGCTTGTAGCTCAGGTGGTTAGAGCGCACCCCTGATAAGGGTGAGGTCGGTGGTTCAAGTCCACTCAGGCCTACCAAAATCGTTCTTGTGCTGCGTTGCGGCGACACTTGCATACTGATGTATGCGTCGCGTCACCACGCCTTGCTCAAAAACGATTTGGCAGAGGTCTAACATTCGATGGGGCTATAGCTCAGCTGGGAGAGCGCCTGCTTTGCACGCAGGAGGTCTGCGGTTCGATCCCGCATAGCTCCACCATTTACCGTCTCGAACGCCAATACTTCAGAGTGTACTGTTTGACAGTATGCTGCGAAGTATTTTGCTCTTTAACAATCTGGAACAAGCTGAAAATTGAAACGAGCAATAGTGGTTCACTACTACTATTGTGATTCTCTCAAGCTTTCACACCCGAAACATTTTCGGGTTGTGAGGTTAAGTGAATAAGCGT
>NZ_JAGFPF010001422.1:0-549 GCF_025962695.1 Candidatus Symbiopectobacterium sp. NZEC135
CTTTCTGACAGCTATCAATCCTGGGCAGCGGGCGTGGGGAAAAACCTTTATTTGCTGGGCGCACTCACGGCAGATGTCACACAGTCGCGCGCCACGCTGGAACAAGCGCCCTCAACGCTGATGGGACACTCTTTTTCTCTGAACTGGTCCAAATTCTTTGACAGCATCGAGAGTCAGGTCAGCTTTGCTGGCTATCGTTTTTCTGAAAAAACATTTATGAGCATGCCGCAGTTCTTGTCGGCACTGAATTACGACAGTGCCCTGTACAGTGAAAAAGAGCGCTATAGCATCACGGTATCGAAAAACTTTGCCTCAGAGAAGACATCACTGCTGAGCGGTATGTCCACCTACCTGACGTATACCCACAGCACATTTTGGAATGCTGCCGAGCAGGATCGCTATGGCGTTTCATTAAATAAATATTTTGATTTCGCAGGCATAAAAGGCATTTCCGCCAACCTGTCTGCCTATAAAACCACGTATAACCAGCGTAGCGATGACAGTATTTATCTGAGTTTTTCGATTCCGTTACGGGACAAAGAACGCGTG
>NZ_JAGFPF010001424.1:0-549 GCF_025962695.1 Candidatus Symbiopectobacterium sp. NZEC135
AGGATAGCACCACCCGCCGGGCCGGATTCCACCAGACGCACCGGCTGTTCGATGCCGGTTTGCAGCGTGGTGACCCCGCCGCCGGAGGTCATCAAAAACAGTGGGATGTGTAATCCGCGTGCGGTCAACAACTGCTCCAGACGTGACAGATAGCCGGCCACTTGCGGTTGCACGTAAGCGTTCGCGCAGGTGGTAGAGAGCCGTTCGTATTCACGGATTTCCGGGCACACCACGCTGGAAAGCGACACCGCGAGATGAGGCAGTTCTTGTTGCAGGATCTCAGCAACGCGCTGTTCATGCTGCGGGTTGCGATAGCTGTGCAGCAGCACTACGGCGACGCTGTCGATATCTTCCTCGCGCAGTGACTGTGCAATGCGCCTTACGTCGTCCTCATTGAGCGGCAGCAGCACCTCCCCCTGCGCATTGATGCGCTCGGTGACGCCAAAGCGCCAATAGCGTGGCACCAGCGGAGCGGGTTTTTGCAGGAACACATCGTACTGTGCGAAGCGATCTTCCAGGCCAATTTCGACCAGATCGCGGCACGCCTGG
>NZ_JAGFPF010001423.1:0-549 GCF_025962695.1 Candidatus Symbiopectobacterium sp. NZEC135
TCCCGCCCAGATGCAGCACAGCAGCAGCATCACCACAGGGGCACGAATGGTGGCGATGATAATCACCAGCGCACCGATACATCCGATAAAGGTGCCTACAATGCGCAATATCCCGCGATGCCGAATCGCCCCGGAAAAGGGATCGCCACCAGCGGCAAACGCAGGGCCAGCAGCAACGATGGCCGCAGTGAGTACTGACCAACGCGGCGTTTCCAACTGAAAGTGGAAACCGAGAAACAGCGACAGCACGACGGCAACGCTGAGTTTGCAGGCAAAACGCCAGTGGGGAAAAGCAGGCATTTTCATCATGAGTTCGCCTTAGCCAAACTCACGCAGCCGATAGAGCAAGCGAACCAACGGAGAAGGCTGCTTGTTTTGCGGGGCGTCGGCCTGCGCGATCACCACGGTGGCCGTGGTGCCCGCAGGATAAGGAAGATCTCGCTGTTGATCCAGATGGATTCTTACCGGCACGCGCTGCGCCAGCCGCACCCATTCCAGATTGGCATCCACGGTCGCCAGCCCTTTACTGTCTACGTTGGCGCTGCTGTT
>NZ_JAGFPF010001427.1:0-548 GCF_025962695.1 Candidatus Symbiopectobacterium sp. NZEC135
TCCAGCGACAGCGTAAACGCCAGCAGCCAGCCAGAAACCAGCGCCGGCGCAATCATCGGGACGGTGATGATGAAAAACACCTTGAGCGGTGCCGCCCCCAGATCCATTGCGGCCTCTTCGATGGAACGATCCAACTCGCGCAGACGCGCACTGATGACCACGGTGACATAGGCGGTACAGAAGGTCACATGTGCCAGCCAGATAGTCAGCATGCCGCGCTCTGAGGGCCAGCCGATAGCATGCCCCAAGGCAACAAACAGCAGCAGCAACGACAAACCGGTAATCACATCAGGCATTACCAGCGGCGCGGTTAGCATAAACGCAAAACCGTTGGAGCCGCGAAAGCTGCCAAAACGCACCATCACCACCGCCGCCAGCGTGCCAAGCACTACCGCCATGGTGGCGGAGGCGGCAGCGATAGTCAGGCTCAGCGCCACGGCGCTCATCATGGCGCTGTCATGAAACAGCGCGCTGTACCATTGTGTCGACCAGCCTGCCCACACCGTCACCAGCTTGGAGCTGTTGAAAGAGTAAATCACCAGCATCAG
>NZ_JAGFPF010001426.1:0-548 GCF_025962695.1 Candidatus Symbiopectobacterium sp. NZEC135
CACTGCCAGCAGCAGCAGCACGAACCCCAGATCGTCTTCACCCAACGCAATCGGCAATACAAAGCCACTCTTTTCACTCATGATGATCGCCACAGCCTGGGCAGCGACATAGCCCAGCCCCACACCGATCGCCACACCGGCAAATACCAGTGACATCAATCCGCTCCAGATCAGCAGGGAGATGCGGGTGCGCGGCGCGCCGAAAGCGCGCAAGGCACCGATTTGCTTCTGGCGTTGACGTAAATGCATCACCGCCACCAGCGCCACCGCCATCCCCACCAACCCTTGCGTGCCAATGGAGATATACATCAGTAACGCACGAATATCACCGAGGATAGAATAGAGCTTCACCAGCACCTCTCCCGGAAATACTGCCTGTGTTGCCGTGCTGCGATAGAGTGAGCGCAGTTGGTAAGCGCCCGCAATGCTGAGCGGTTTTACCACAATGGCGGGCACACCAGCCTCATGATGATGCTCTTGTTGCGCATCCTGTGAATGCGCTTCACCGTCGTCATGATGTTCATGCGCATCGCCCTCAGCGTGCTCAT
>NZ_JAGFPF010000142.1:0-3855 GCF_025962695.1 Candidatus Symbiopectobacterium sp. NZEC135
ATAACTACATTCACGGTATCAAAAAAGTGGGATTAAGCGGCTCGAGCAGCAGCGATACGGGCCGTAACCTGACATACCACCACAACGTCTACAGCGATGTGAACGCCCGCTTGCCATTACAGCGTGGGGGGCAAGTGCACGCCTATAACAACCTTTATTCCGGTATTACCAGTTCAGGAATAAATGTGCGCCAGAAAGGGCTGGCACTGATCGAACGCAACTGGTTCGAAAATGCCGTTAACCCCGTGACATCGCGCTATGACGGCTCTAACTTTGGTACCTGGGTTCTGCGTGATAACAATGTCACCAGCGCTGCTCAAAACGCCACGTATAACATCACCTGGACCAGCGATTCCAAAGCTTACGTTAACGCTGAGGATTGGACCTCTACCGGCACTTTCCCGTCGCTGCCTTACAGCTATTCACCGGTCAGTGCCCAGTGCGTGAAAGCGAAGCTGGCCCAATTCGCGGGTCAGGGCAAAGGTCTGGCGGTGCTGACAACGGCGTCCTGTAACTAACGACCAAACAACATCAAGGCCACATGGCGTGGCCTTGATGTCTACTGTTATCGCTATTTTAAGAACCAAAATTCACATCCAATACCTGATAGCGTCTGCTTTATCAGAAACTATCCATACCCCCAATATGACCTTATAACCCGTGCGCTGTGGCACCACGCAGTCGGTACTCGTATTTTCTACCGGAATAGAGTTCACACTGAAGGGTTCTGGCGCGAGTGATATGCGTTTGCGTCAGCGTCCACGTAAACACCCTGGCCGGTATCGCTACTGCTTGAGCCGCTCACGATGAACGTGGTTCAAATTAGAACATATCAATGCAAGTCACTTTTAATATACATATCCAAAATGTAAGAAAAATCATGCACAGAATATAATAATTAATCCTCGATTATTTTTGTTGCTAAGTGTTTTATTTTTGTTCATCGCTTCGTTTTATACATACAATACACCATTGTTTTTATTGATGATATTTTTTGATCGGTTATCATATGAGCCTTTAGGATTTTGATGACAAAAAACGAAATTTAAATATTATTTTCTTCTAAAAACAACTTATTATGATGATGATTTATTAACACATAGACACCACTATTAAAATATTTACGTCGTTATCACAAAAAGATTATGACTCTTTTTTATAATTCGACTAACATCATCATTGTGTTTTGTCGTTGTGACTTTACGATAATATTAATCATCAGCCAGCTAATTATTAGCATTGCGTTACGATTATATGATGACGCATCTACTCCTTTCACTTCATTTTTATTTATTCACCAGAAAAAAATCTACAACATACTTTTTCTTTTGATTTTTTCAAAAGAAAAGAATGATTAGAGATTTTTTCTAATCTATTTTCAGATGTCATTATTCATAATGAGGGTATTCGTCATGACTAAGCCTGCTAATTACGACCCGCAGTGTAATGAGCCCCAGCCCGATCCTTGTAATGAGTATCACCCTGAGCCTTGTCCACCTAAACCTTGTCCACCTAGACCGGAACACGATAATTGCTGCTGTGTACCTGAGGATAAATATTACTTTGGCGATCTTTATCATGGTCAGGTGACGAGTCCTATGTCGCGCAGTGCCTTTGCTGCTTCTCGCGGATGGATTGGTGCATGGGAAGCTAATGAAATGGAAGGGGGAAAAAATTTCCCAGACTTCATCGGTGGCCCATTTCAGCCCCTCGGATTTGGTGATGCTTTTTTGACCGACACCCCGAGTGCGGCACCTCCAGCAAATGGCTCTATCGTCAGCGGTGGTCGCACTGGGAATCGAGATATTGTGAATTTTACGGATGCAGAGTTGCAAGCGGCGCGCGGAACAACATGGCCTAGAACCACCGTCACAAGTGGGCAAACCTTCAATGTAAACTGGGTATATACCGCACAGCATAGAACTCGTGGTTATCGATGGTTTCTGACTTATCCGAACTGGAACCCGTCACAACGTCTGAATCGTGGCAGCTTTAATTTAAATGGGATAGTCAATGACTTTACACTATTGGCACCTTTTTGGAATTTCACATTGGCGCAAATGCCCCCACGGGTTAGCCATAGCTTACAATTGCCTCAAAGAACCGGTCACCACGTGCTTCTGCTGATATGGATCGTGGCTGATACGCCAATGGGCTTTTATCAAGCGTTCGACCTCAATTTTGTTTAATCACATATGTTATAACATCTTAAATATTCACGTTAGATAACATACAAAATGAGACAATTATATGATACCGCTGACTGTGATGTATTAGCAGTCGGCGATATCATTCTTGCGCACATCTTATTTTTAAATAAATCCTGACGTAGGACATCCTTAAAAAAACCTATTGATAATAGCATGGAATTGTTTTTTAATTTACCTGTCATTTATTTTTTAGCATCTGCATTTTTCAGTTAAAAACGTAGCCAACCCAATAATAACCAACCTTAGCACCACATTAATGACACACTGTTTATCTCGCCAAAAATCATCAATGCCACATAGCCAAAATCGCGCTGACCGTGATCAAGGAGTGCGTTATCCGCGACGTTAATAAAGAACTGATTGATGGCGCTGTCTTTTTCAGCGGTGCGCGCCATGGCGATGGTGCCACGCACGTTACGTAAACCATTGTCTGCTTCGTTTTTGATCGGCGGGTTAGTGGCTTTTTGCTTCATTTCATCCACAAAGCCGCCGCCCTGAACCATAAAGTCAGGGATCACGCGGTGAAAGGAGGTTCCATTATAGAAGCTGCTGTTAACGTGCTCGATGAAACTTTTCACTGACACCAGCACTTTCCCGTCGCTGCCCAGTGCGTGAAAGCGAAGCTGGCCCAATTCGCGGGTTAGGGTAAAGGTCTGGCGGTGCTGAAAACGACGTCCTGTAACTAACCACTAAACAACATCAAGGCCACATGGCGTAAGAACCAAAATTCACATCCAGTACCTGATAGAAAGCATCTGCTTTATCAGAAACTGTCCATACCCCCAATATGACCTGATAACCCGTGCGCTGTGGCACCACGCAGTCGGTACTCATATTCTCCAACGGGGTTGAATCTACCGGAACATAGTTGATACAGAAGGGTTCTAACTCGAAACTGGCACGCGTCAGCGGCGCATTAGGGTTCCAGTTCTGTTTGGTGATAAAGAATTGCCAACTATAGGTGTTATACGGTGCTTTCAGCGTCCAGGTAAACGTATTGTACCCCGCTGTCATCGGTGATTTATACCATCGATTAGCACTTTGAGCATCCAACTGAGAAAACACAGGATTTCCAGCGCTTGCAATTTTTCCGTCCGGAGGACCTTCTGTCGGAAATCCTCTCGGCCCTTCAATATATTGAGATTGAAACTTTGCCGGTCCACAGTTTGCGTTATTAATCCCACCAAGGTCGCCGGTACACAACACCACACGGCTCGGGGGTGATGAAATATATCCACTGTATGGGCTTTCTGGAAGCACAGGCTGTGAATCTAAGGCCAGCTCTTCAGCAACCCCATAGGAACTGGTAAACAGCGTTAATAGCAGCAAGACGATGTGTTTCATTTCTTACTCCAGATTATATAGTAAGCATTTTTAGCCTATAGCATCATGACTGATAACCATCAGAACTGAGCATCAATCACTTGATAGAAGGCATTTGGG
The DNA here is from genome assembly GCF_025962695.1 of Candidatus Symbiopectobacterium sp. NZEC135. Taxonomy (NCBI): domain Bacteria; kingdom Pseudomonadati; phylum Pseudomonadota; class Gammaproteobacteria; order Enterobacterales; family Enterobacteriaceae; genus Symbiopectobacterium; species Candidatus Symbiopectobacterium sp. NZEC135. Next base: position 3,654 of record NZ_JAGFPF010000142.1, read on the forward strand.
GTATCTCCCACTGTCCATACCGCCAGCAGTACCTGATATCCGGTACGCGCCGGTATGGTACAATTCATAGAGAACGACATTGGCGGCCGAGGATAGGGCGGTGAGAATATTTGCTGGCAGATAGGCGACAGATTAAAACTGGCACGCGTTAAAGGTGCATTGGGGTTCCAGTTCTGCTGTGTGATAAAGACCTGCCAGGCGC
>NZ_JAGFPF010001428.1:0-547 GCF_025962695.1 Candidatus Symbiopectobacterium sp. NZEC135
AACTGGGCATGAGTCTGGTGTTCATCACGCATAACCTCAATATCGTCAAGCAACTGGCCGACAAGGTTGCCGTGATGCAGGGTGGACGCTGCGTGGAACAAAATCGTTGCCACGACCTGTTTGCCGCACCGCAGCACAGCTACACCCGGCAACTGCTGGACGCAGAGCCTTCGGGTTCAGCTCTGCCTTTGCCCGACGATTCACCGCCGCTGCTACGCGTAGAGCAACTTTCGATTTCATTCCCCATCAAGCGCGGGCTGTTGCGCCGCACGGTGGCAGAAAAAACCGTGGTCAATGGGTTGAATTTTACCTTACGGCGTGGCGAAAGCCTGGGACTGGTAGGGGAATCCGGTTCAGGTAAAAGTACCACCGGTCTGGCATTGTTACGGCTCATCGCCTCACGCGGTAACATTGTGTTCGATGAACAACCGCTGCATCAGTTTAATCGCCGCCAAATGCTGCCGCTGCGCAGCCAGATCCAGGTGGTGTTTCAGGACCCCAATTCGTCGTTGAATCCTCGGCGCACCGCGCTGCAAATTATCGAAGA
>NZ_JAGFPF010001431.1:0-546 GCF_025962695.1 Candidatus Symbiopectobacterium sp. NZEC135
CGATAGCCGGCAAAAAACGACTGCGTTGTAAGCCGTTACGATAGAGGTTATCCGGAGGAATATTGGAGGTGGCCACCAAGGTAACGCCGCGGGCGAACAACGCACGCAACAGTTCCGCCAGCAGCATGGCATCGGTGATATCCGTAACGAAAAACTCATCAAAGCAGAGCACATCGGTCTGCGCTTTAAACCCATCCGCCACCAGCTCCAGCGGGTTCGGTTGCCCCTGTAGCTGGTTCAGCTCTTCGTGCACGCGCAGCATAAAGCGATGGAAATGCAGCCGCAGCTTGCGTTCTGTCGGCAGACTCTGGAAAAACAGATCCATCAGCCAGGTTTTGCCGCGCCCGACCCCGCCCCACATATAAAGCCCCTGCACCGGAGCCGCAGGCGTTTTATCTGCCAGTCCCAGCCAGTGCCGCCAGCGGACAAAGCGGCCATCGGATACGGGAGTCGCCTGCGACGCTTCGCGCGCTTGCAAGGCCTGATAAATGCCATGCAGCGCGGTTACCGTTTGCCGTTGTACCTCATCAGGCTGATACTCGCCCG
>NZ_JAGFPF010001430.1:0-546 GCF_025962695.1 Candidatus Symbiopectobacterium sp. NZEC135
CTGGCCTTCAATGATCACATTAGCGTCAATACTAACATCACGTCCGTGGGTTAAGGTGCCACGCAGATCAAAACGCGCGGGATCAAATAACATCACGCCCGCCAATAGCAGCTTATTGGCCTGTTCCCGCTGATAGACGCGCTCCAGCGTCGCCAGTTGCAGGCGGTTGTTAACCCCCTCCACTTCGCTCAGGTTATCAGGATGCACAGCCTCAACACGACGACCTTCGGATGCCGCCATGGCGATAATGTCGGTGATGTAATACTCGCCTTGCGCGTTGTTATTGTTTAACTGACTCAGCCAACGCTTCAGATCCTGACCGTTTGCCGCCAGAATACCGGTGTTGATTTCGTTAATTTGACGCTGCTGTTCCGTCGCGTCTTTGTGCTCGACAATTCCGACCACAGATCCCTTCTCATCGCGCACTATGCGGCCATAACCGGTAGGATCGTCCAGTTTCACCGTCAGAAGCGCAATGCCGCCCTGTGGCTTATGCGCCAGCAAGCGCGCCAGCGTGGCAGGTGGTATCAAAGGAACATCACCGTA
>NZ_JAGFPF010001429.1:0-546 GCF_025962695.1 Candidatus Symbiopectobacterium sp. NZEC135
ATTCCCTCTGCTCTGGCGCTGGTGCGCTGGTTGGAAAAGTGCGGTTTTGTCGACGTGCGTATCGTCGATCATTGCGTCACCACCCTTGAAGAGCAGCGCAGAACCTCATGGATGACCACGGAATCACTGGCCGATTTTCTCGATCCCAACGATCACCGTAAAACCTGTGAAGGTTACCCCGCGCCGCTGCGTGCGGTGATAGTGGCACGTAATCCTTAGTGTCTCGCCCCGGTGCCATGCCGGGGTTTTACTTGCTATTTATCGTTGCATCCGTTCCTGATCTAGCCTACATGCTTTGATATTTCTGACTACGCGTTATATTTACTTCCGCAAGATTTCGTAATGCATAATCGCGCTACATTAAATAAGGCCATAACCTGATATAAAAATAATTTTTTTCCTCATATCATCACTCCTCATATTAACAGGGAGTCATCAATATGATACCGTCCATGTCAAGTGCAACGCTTTCAACTCACTCAATTTCGACATCCCACAGTTCGTCACACGGAAACACTGCGACAGTGTCAACATCGGGGCTGGTAA
>NZ_JAGFPF010001433.1:0-536 GCF_025962695.1 Candidatus Symbiopectobacterium sp. NZEC135
CCAACAGCCTCAACGCGATCTCACGCCACTGACTGAGGATGCCTGGTTGCTCTACACCGCAGTATTTCGCCGCGAGAGCAACCCCTGACAGCCATCAGCCGTGGGTCTTGAAACGGCCCAGCAGGCGATAGCGTGAACCGGGATAGATAAGGCGAGCGACGGTAACAATACGTGCGTCGTGCCAGGTACGGCGGCGGATCATCAGGCACGGCTCTTGCGGATCTAACGCCAACACCTGGCGCTGGTGGTCGTCAGGAATAAAAGCTTCCACGATGTGTTACCTGACTGAGATAGGTGTAGGGGGTGCGGGTGGTGAAATCCTGTTGCAGATAGTCCGGCGCTTCCACTGGATTGACGTAGCGATCTTCCAGTTGGACCGGAAGATCGTTTTCGTAATGGACGATCTGTGAATGGAACAGCGTTTGCCCCGGCGAGATATCAAACTGTTCTGCCAGCTCACTTTCCGCTTTCAGGCTTTGCAGCGCCAATACGCGGCTGCTGTGGCGATGCCCACGTTCGGCAATCTCTTCGGCGAT
>NZ_JAGFPF010001432.1:0-546 GCF_025962695.1 Candidatus Symbiopectobacterium sp. NZEC135
CAACTCTGCGGCCAACGCGGTCAGTGCGGCATCATCCAGATCGAGGCCGGTGATAATGCACACGCCCTTTCCTTTGCGCCCGCTGGTTTGCCGTTGAATACGCACCACGCCGTCGCCTTTCTCACGCGTTACCGGAGTCGGTTCTTCCTTGATGCGTCCGGCGTCGGTGGAATAGACCAACCGACTGTTGCTCTCACTCATGCCTGCCCTCCCGCCAACAACGAATGCCGAATCTGAGCCAGCGTTTGCGCCGGATCGGCAGATTGGGTGATCGGACGCCCAATCACCATGTAATCAACCCCTGCCGCCTGCGCCTGTTCCGGCGTCATAATGCGGCGCTGATCGCCACTGGCGCTGCCCGCCGGACGGATCCCCGGCGTGACCAACGTAAACGCGTTACCGCATACCTGTTTCAGGCGTTGTGCTTCCTGCGCCGAACACACCACACCATCCAATCCACAATCACGCGTCAGCACCGCAAGACGCTCGGCCTGCTGCGCCGGTGTCGCGGTAATGCCTAACGCCAGCAGATCGTCGGCTTCCATG
>NZ_JAGFPF010001435.1:0-545 GCF_025962695.1 Candidatus Symbiopectobacterium sp. NZEC135
TGTTCCAGCTTGCGCCCCAGCGGCAGTTGTTCATGCCAGCGCATCTGTTGTGCAACAGTGCGCACATCAATCACGTGCCCATAATGAGCGGCTGTTCTTGCCAGTGCGGCGATCCATATTTCTGTGGTGGCAGACGCAGTCATGCAATCTCCTGTGAATAAACACGTGGTTAACAGCCACTTATTACGTCATTACCCTTGATGCCATGACAACGACATCCTTACAGCGATGGCAGCCGATCGCCATTGGCTTTTTCTCGTTCGATGCCAAGCATATCCAGCAGATTATCGACGGCCGCCGCGTAGTTGACCGTGGCATCCCAGCCGTCAAACTGCGCCGTGGCGCGGGCGTTTTCAGCCTGAAGCACGTCCTGCTCCACGCTCAGCAGGTCGTTAAGGCTGCGTTTGCTCAGGCGATATTCGTCGCGATAGACATCGCGGGTATAGTTGGCGCTGGTGAGCTGGCGTTCGCTGGCGGCCTGGCGTTGCTGCGCGCCGATCATATCGGCATAGGAGGTGGCCGCGCGCTGGTTGATATCCAGCTTG
>NZ_JAGFPF010001434.1:0-545 GCF_025962695.1 Candidatus Symbiopectobacterium sp. NZEC135
GACGATCGCCTGTAACCGACCATTCACCCCGTTGGCATTCAGCCGCAGGCCGGCCAGCGGCCAGCGCGCCTCCTCCAGCACCGTCTGCGCCGAGGGGCGTCCCCAGGCACGCAGTAGCGATCCCGGCAACAGCGCCAGGGTGGGGTTGATAACAGAACCACGGATCTCGCCGGGAATGGTGGCACTCAACGAGATATCGGCTAGATTGGCCTGCCCGGTAAGCTGGAAGCGTAAGGCGCTGTCAAGCAGCCCCAACCGCCCAGGCCCCAGCACCAGCACCGCGTTTGCCCTGCCGTTATGCCCTTGCGTCAGCATATTCAGACGCGCATCAATGCGCGTTTGCTGCCAACCGTCGCGCCAGTCGTGCAGCGTCATCGAGACATTGCCTGACAAGGGTTGCGCGGCGTAAGGCCAACGCCAGACGCCGTTTTCGATATCGATACGATCGGGACTCATTTTCCACGGCAGCGATACCAGCGGCGTGCTGTCATGTTGCGCCTCCAAACGCAGAACCCCTTGCGTTCCCTGCCAGTTCAGCGCCAACG
>NZ_JAGFPF010001436.1:0-544 GCF_025962695.1 Candidatus Symbiopectobacterium sp. NZEC135
GTCTGCCAGCGTGGCACTCAGCGTCAGGGTATCGCCATCCGGATCGGTGAAGGTGCCTGCCTGTACGGTGAAATTGAAGCTGCCATCCTGCGCCACGCTCTGTGGTGGGATGGTGCCGGACACCACCGGTGCTTCATTGGGCAGTGTTACTGTCAGGGTAAAGTTGGTGCTGACCGAGGCATCGCCGTCGTTGGCGGTCACCTTAATGCTCAGGCTACCGATATCGCCATTGCCCGGCGTACCGGAGAAGGTGCCAGTAGCCGGGTTAAAGCTCAGCCAGCTTGGCAGCGGAGAGCCGTCTGCCAACGTCGCGCTCAGCGTCAAGCTGTCCCCGTCCGGATCGCTAAAGGTGCCTGCCGGTACGGTGAAGCTCAGGCTGCCATCCTGCGCCACGCTTTGCGCTGGGATCGGGGTTGCGACCACCGGTGCATCATTGACGTTAGCCACGGTCAGGCCAAAAGTGGTGCTGACTGAGGCGTTGCTGCCATCGGTGGCGGTAACCTTGATGGTTAGGCTGCCAACATCACCATTGGCGGGGGTGCCA
>NZ_JAGFPF010001437.1:0-543 GCF_025962695.1 Candidatus Symbiopectobacterium sp. NZEC135
GATTGTACTGGAAGGTCAGTGCAGGCAGGATCTGGCCGTCGGCGTTGGTGCCGTACATTTTGGCGGTGTCACTTGCCGTTACATTACCGCTGGTATTGGTAAACAGGTTGTCGGTATTTTCCGGTTTGGCGTGCTGCCAGGCGAAACGTACCGCAGGGATTACTGAGAAATCACGGCCAGCCACGTCCCAGGTCATCTTGTCCTGCACAAAAGCACCGGCATTGATGATCTTGCTGTCGGCCTGTGGGCGTCCCAGGTTTACTGCGCCAGCCAGTATATTTTTGGCAACCAATGGGCGCTCAGACTCTGATTGGCGCAGGTTAACCCCGTAACTGAAGCGGTGGTTGCGCCACTCTTTGGTCGCTTTGCTTTCCAGCCCAACGGTGTTGGTATCGTAGCCGCTCCACACTTGAGTCGGTGACGCAGCATTGCTGATGGTGTAGTCGTGGGCTTCAGTTTTGCTAAAGAACAGTTTGCTGTTCAGACTGTCAAACAGCAGACCGTCAGTTGGCGTATACAGATCGGCAACGCTCACGCCCCAAC
>NZ_JAGFPF010000143.1:0-3857 GCF_025962695.1 Candidatus Symbiopectobacterium sp. NZEC135
GATGGACGATTTGCTGCAACGTATTCATCAGCTCAGCACCATCATCAATGAAATTGACACCGCCTCACGCGAGCAATCAACCGGCATCGAACAGGTCAATATCGCCGTGGTGCAGATTGGTCAGGCGACGCAGAAAAGCACTGAGTTGGTGAGTAATTCGGAATACACCGCACAAGGATTGCGCCAGAAAGGCCATCATCTTACCGAACTGGTTAGCGTGTTTCAGATTAACGAGGCCACCCATTCGCTGACGCAGTTACGCTAACCGCAGGCATCATCCTGGCCTCCGCTGCGTTCAGGCAGCGTGAGGCCGGTGGTGTTTACACGACAGGTAATGTGCTAAACGATAACGCGGCGTCGCCCAGATCGGTATCATTACGCGTGAAGGGCAGACCCGCGTGTTCGCGCGTCAAGGTTGTGCGTGTTACCCTGACCAGGCTCTGCCCCTCAGTCAGGCTCGGCGGTCGCGGATACGTCAACCGGTACGTCGATATCTGTTCCTCAGGCAGTGCAAAATTACAGCGGCAATGGGAGAACACCAGCGTGTTATAGCGCTCTCCTTTCATATTGCGCAGTTGCCCTTCCCGGTCGAGATCAATTACGCGCTGAACGCTTGCCAACAGCGGATCGGTATCAACTTCAAGTTTGATCCCGGTGTTCACGATCAGCACATCGCTTAACGTGGCCTTGTGTTCCGCTGCCAGTCGCCGATTTTTCACCAACGCCTGACCGATCTTCCATTTTGTGTCACCTTCATAATGGAAATGGCGATAATTTTGCAACCCCTCCGAGCGTCCCATGCTGTTCTTTGCCCTGTGAGGCTGATAATCGTCGGCATAGCGCCACTCATCGTGGTGCTGGGGGATAAAATGCGTCTCCTGCTTTTTCCCTCTGACCGTTAAAAATGCCCGGAAACCGGCCTCGTCATTCATAACGGCATCCAGACCGGGATCCTCAAGAAAGGTGCCATGCGGAGAGAGCATCTTCAACGTGATATCCGAGGGAAGCATAATGCTGGGCTGAGTCATATCGCTATCGACGTATCCGCCATGGGCGGAAATCACCAGGGTTTTGCTCCCTTGTTGCCTGGCCCCTTTGGGGTTTCTGGTAAAAAACTGCACATAATGGTTATCCGCCAGAGTGCGATACCCGACGGTGCCAATGTCGCGCGCGTTGCGTATATTGATGGAGGTAAAATCGGGGCTGTTTTTATACAGCCGCTTGCCGCCGTGGCGCCGCTCCCCCCTGATTTTGTTGCCTTTTATTCGGGCAGATGTACGCACCAGCGGTTTACGCTTGCCCGCAAAGGCCATCGCCTGGCGCGCCTGTATTTGTTTGACACTCAAACGACCGACACCGATGACATCGCTCAGGGTGCCGAAAGCCAGAAACCACGCGCCGATCTGGGCTTCGCAGAGCGCATTTTTATACACTACGCCGTTATCAGTACTGGCTGCCTGATGCAGATTGACGGCAATTTCACCGATACCAGAGGAAAGCCCAACGGTCGCCCAAACCGCAGCGCCCGCAGGCCCGGTCACGGCCATCAGCAGTATGCCTGCAATAGTGCCCGTGGTCGCCAACACCCGCTTGTAAAACATCAGCTGCTTATCGCGGCTAAACTCATCAGGGGTATACACCACCGCATCAATGTTCTTGGCTAACTGATCCACCAGCGCCTGATAAAGCTGATGCTGATAATGCGGTCGATATTCCAACTGCAACGCGGGTCGCAGGCAATAGTCAGGCAATGCCATACCCCGGTAAATATCCGGATTACACATCAGCGTGGGTTTTAATTCCCCCGCGGTCAGACGTTGTTCATCAAAGACCGAAAGATGCTTACGGATGAACGCTTCACATTCAGCATCAAACGCATAACGATCGGCGATTTTCACCTCTGAATGGGCTAGAGAAATATACACCACGCGCGAATCAAGCACCGTAGACAGGGCGAGAAGATGCGGGACAACGTTATTCTTCATGGTCACCAGTTGTGGGTTGAGTTTCCCGTCAAGGAAATAGCGAATGGCAGGGGGAATATCCGATGAAGGAAGCGTTTCAAGCGCATGGATCACAATACCAATAGCGCGAAAATCGAGCGTTGCCTCAAACAAGCGCTGAAATTTTACATTGACCTTCAGTTCACTGAGCAACGCGCCAAGTTCAGTGGAAATACGATCTGCAATATTGGGTTTCTCCACACTGACCAGATGTACAAAGTGGTCGATGTTGGGCGGGAAGTAAAATGAGGGATCGCCCATGGCAAGGGCTTCGCGCGCGTGAACGCCCAGATAGATTTCTTTGGTGGTAAACTGCACGGGCAGGTAGAGCCTCTGCCCGTTGAGCATCCGGCGGCCAAGCATCACGTCATGAGATTGATTTAACGCCGGAGGTGGGAAATGCTCCGCCAGTTGCGCATAGTATTTATCATAGATGCCCGTTATCACCGGGTTCAGACCGGCCGCATTTGCCTGCCAGTAAGCGGAGTGCTGAATAGCATGCTGGCGCGACACTGACGCATATTTTTTCATCAATTGTTGCGCTAAGGCAGTCTTGCGGCGCGGTGCAAAATGCGGGGGCGTTTCATCCAGATACTGTTTGACGTAGCGGATATGACTGAATTTCGTCAGCCGCCGCCGGGAGGCGCGTCCCAGCTTTTGATAGCTGAGGCGAAACGGCGTCTCTTTCTCTCCCAACCCCAGCAATAACATATCGAGAACCATCCAGGCGTACGCAGGCTCTCGTGCTTTTATCTCTTGCGGCGGAAAACGCAAAAATTCATCGCTCAATGTCGCAATGATATGGGGCTTATCGGCTGCCGGTAATTTAGCGCGGTCGTACATCTGGCTAAAACGTGAAGCCGGTGAAGGTAGGTTCTCCGTACCGCGCTGGAATCGTGCCCCCTTATCCGGGTGCCATCCTCCCAGGGTCATAAACTGCCGCAAATACGCTGCCAGCGCAGCATGCTCTGTGTCTGATAGCACCTCGAGATGCCGATGCGCATCCGTCCCGTTCTCCACCTTAGCAGGTGCGCTGGCGCGTTCCCTTGCCTCTGGCGCTAGCGGTAAACGGTCCGGCACGCTAACGGCATGTCCAGAGGGCGGCAAATAGGGATAAAACGCAGCCACGCTCTCATTGCCAGGATAAAAACCGTGAGGGATCATCCCCGGTTCATCCTGGTATCGTGAACGGAGCATGCCGATCCCCGCCGTTCCCCCACGCCACGCCATGCCGCCCAGCAGCAATAATCCGCCCAATAGCAGCGTCTTTTTAACGCGCGACGTCGCTTTGTTCCCCCTCTTATTGTCGGGTTTGGGTGCGGTGCAACAGGTTTCAGCGCTGGACATCAGCGTCAGTGGGGAAGCCGAAACCGCACGTAGCTTGTGCCGTAACGGTTTGAGATCGCCATGGACCGTTTTATGTGGGGTTTTACACGCTGACGGTGACATTACAGAACACATCGGGCTGCAAGACGAGCCCGAAACAGGAAGTAACAACGTCATGACAAGATACCTTTCTCAAGTAAACGCCAAAAGAGAGAGTGAAAAAAAGGCGGGATGATAAATCAAATAATAAACAGCATGTTACAGAAAACACCCTTGCTATAAGACACAACAAAACCGGCAACAGACAGGATAAAGCGTTTCATTTCTTGAGAATAAGAGCATAACCGTCCACAATTTACCTCAGGCCATAACCCTTAAGGACATCATGATGAAGAGAACGTTTATCGCCCTGTTATTGGGTGCGGTTTCTGTTGGTGCGATGGCGCAACAAGGGGGATTTGTCGCGCCGAACAGCGCAGGCGCTACCTCGGGAGGATTTAAGGGCCCGGTGCCCGGTTTGACCACCGT
>NZ_JAGFPF010001442.1:0-542 GCF_025962695.1 Candidatus Symbiopectobacterium sp. NZEC135
TTGGTCAGTGCTGGTCGCAATCGGATGCGCTTGCTGATGGGTTGACACTGGTGACCTCCTCCTATCAGCCGCTGAAACCGCTGGTGGAGGAAGCTGAAACCGCACACTCTCAGCCGGTGCTGGTGATGACCTTTGGTTTGAACGGCGAGTCGAACTACAGCGAAAAGCGGGGTGCCAGCATGATGTTTCGTCAACAGCATGTGACCATCGCCAGCTTTCATCACAGTCTGGGCGAGCGTTATTATCCGGAACGACAAAAAGTGGATCAGTTGCGCCTGTTGGTGAGTGAATCGATGCTGGAGCGCTACATTGGCGGTGCGGCAACGCAGCGTCTGTTTGGTGATTATAAATTGCGTCAGCATGCCTACAGCCGGGTGGCACCGGTTGCACAACAGCACCTGCACGCACTGCAACAGGCGCAGGGCGACATGCTGTCCATGCACATTCATGCGCTGAACCTGCTGGCTGCGCATCGCTATTTGTTTGAGGAGACGCGGGAAGCACCCCGGTTACACCCTCAGGATGTGGTGGCGGTGGAGCGT
>NZ_JAGFPF010001443.1:0-542 GCF_025962695.1 Candidatus Symbiopectobacterium sp. NZEC135
CTATTACAGCCCGCAGCAGTATGTCTCGTTTGGGCTTCCCATCAATTACCGCCAGCGTACCGAAAACTGGTCGTGGGAATTGGGCGGCACCGTCTCCTGGTCTTATGCCAAGACCAAAAATCAGCGTCGTTATCCGTTAGGCAGTCTGGTCAGCAGCGCCGGATTAACCGCCGATGAACGGGATCGCATCGAAACCGGCAGCAGCAGTTCCGGCGTCGGCTACACGCTGCGCGCCTTGATCGAACGTCGCCTCACGTCGCACTGGACGCTGGGCGCCGCCATCGATATTCAGGAAGCAAAAGATTACACGCCGAGCCACGGCATGCTCTATCTGCGTTACTCATTCGCGGGTTGGCAAGGGGATTTGGATAGCCCGCCGCAACCGCCAACACCGTATTCAGATTTCAAATAGCGCGCAACCTCCGCGCCGTGCCGTAAAAAATCGCACGGGCGGAGGAAGGCACTACACCTCTCTCGTAAAGTAAACAAGCCACAGTTTCCTTACCTCTTCGACGTAAAAACGGATAGGATGACGCGTTACG
>NZ_JAGFPF010001438.1:0-542 GCF_025962695.1 Candidatus Symbiopectobacterium sp. NZEC135
GCTCTTTAAATTCCATAAAGGTATGCCGCAAGATTGAACAATCTATGTTGTCAGGGGAGTCTATTCATAATGATTAATCATGAGTGATTATTTTATATTCGCTTTATTTATGATGGCTTTTTGTGATCGATATCAAAAAACGATTCTTTATATTTTTGCTTAGCGTGCAATGCTTTATTTCGGGTTGGGGTTTACATCTACCAACCCGATAATAAGGAAAGCATTATTCCATTAGGTGTGCCAGAGATACCCGAAACTCGATCAGCCTTCCGCCAACCGACGATAACGTTCAAAGCGATCTTTGGCATCCTGCTCGGTTTGCTCAAACAGGCTGTCGGCCACTGCCGGATGCTGGCGTTTGAGCGAGGCGTAGCGCACTTCGCCCATCAGAAAGTCTTGAAAATCCTCTTCCGGCTCGTCCGAATCGAGCACAAACGGGTTTTTGCCTTTATCCTGGCGCAGCGGATCGAAGCGATACAGGTGCCAGTAACCGGCGTCCACCGCGCGTTTTGCCTCGCGCTGGCTGCATCCCATGCCTGCGC
>NZ_JAGFPF010001445.1:0-542 GCF_025962695.1 Candidatus Symbiopectobacterium sp. NZEC135
AAATCGGTCTGATCATCGATGTCTTGCCGGAACTGACCCAGTTGAAAGGGGCTATTCGGTAAAGTACGCACCGTCAAAATCGGTGCAGAGAAGACTCAAAAGCGTAAAAGCCATGTAGCGCGGCATCATTGCCTCTAAAGATACCGCGCGAGATGACGTTTCAGGTTTTAGGCAACGGCGCAGAATGGTGTTTATACCATTCAATCAGCTCGTTTCTTACCCCTTTAGGCAACGCGGCTTGGTGCGTTCTGCAAATCGCGCCCGCCAACGCCAGTAAAATATTCACACTGTTGCAGCTCGTCAGCATTTCTGATTCCCGCCTTCCATAGCATCCGCTCGAGATCGTGATTCAGATTGGGCAAATCTTTTAACCGTGTGCAATGCTCACGTTCCGATTTATCCTGCTCTGCGCCCTCAAGCGACATCTTGGCCAGTTGCAGCAGTTGAGTCGGATCCTCCCATAAGACCTCCCCCACCAAATAGTAACTCAACGGCACGGGCATGCCGCGTTTGGTATAAACCAGATGCGGCATATTCAGTGC
>NZ_JAGFPF010001439.1:0-542 GCF_025962695.1 Candidatus Symbiopectobacterium sp. NZEC135
GATTTCGTGATGGCGCTGTTTATGGCGTTTGGTGTCTCTTTCCAGGTACCGATTGCGATTGTACTGCTGTGCTGGAGCGGCGTGACCAACACGGAAGATTTGAAGAAGAAGCGGCCTTATGTGCTGGTCGGAGCCTTCGTTGTCGGTATGTTGTTGACGCCACCGGACGTGTTCTCGCAGACCTTGTTGGCGATTCCGATGTACCTGTTGTTTGAAGTTGGCCTGTTCTGCTCGCGTTTTTACGTGGGGAAAGGTCGCCGTCAGGTTGATGCAGAAGAACGCGAGGCAGAGGCAGAAGAGAGCAAAGAAGGCCCGTCGTCCTGAATCCTGTTGTGATCCCCGCCTAGGCGGGGATTTCCTCCCGATTACATCCGCCTCCCTTCAGGACACGCTCGCCAGTGCGGGAATGTCATTACCCATTCAGGAATGTCCATGTTTGATATCGGCGTCAATCTGACCAATAGCCAATTTGCTCACGACCGTGCTCTGGTCATTGAGCGTGCTCAGGCGCTTGCGGTGAGCGGGATGATCATCACCGGAAC
>NZ_JAGFPF010001440.1:0-542 GCF_025962695.1 Candidatus Symbiopectobacterium sp. NZEC135
CGAAATCGCGTTCCGCGCCGTCGGAGAAGGCTCCGGTCAGCGGCGCGATCTCGACAGCTATGACGACGACTACCTGCATCTTATTTTGTGGGATGAAAAGGAGTTGGAAATTGTCGGCGCCTACCGCTTCACTCCGACCGCACAGCAAATTGCCCATAAAGGCGTTAACGGCCTGTATAGCCACAGCCTGTTTCAGTATGGGGCAGAAATGGACCCGATTCTGGCGCAGGGCATTGAATTGGGGCGCAGTTTTATCCAGCCTAAATACTGGGGAAAACGTGGGCTCGACTATCTGTGGCTGGGGATCGGCGCGTATCTTGCTCGTTACCCGCAATATCGCTATCTGTTTGGCCCGGTCTCGCTTTCCGGCACCCTGCCACCGAACGCGCGGGATCTGCTGGTCGCCTTTTATCGCCTGTACTTCTCACCGAGTCAGCCAATGGCTACCTCACGTCGGCCTTATCCGGCCTCGTTGCCCGATGTGTTAAAACAGTTTGAAGGCACCGACTATCAACAAGATCTGACGCGGCTAAAAAGCATGC
>NZ_JAGFPF010001441.1:0-542 GCF_025962695.1 Candidatus Symbiopectobacterium sp. NZEC135
TTGCGTGCCGGACGCGTTTCTTTCGCGCTGGCGCAGTGGGGGTATGTGTTTCCGGGGGCCGCGCTGGCGACGGGCATTGCCATTCCGCTGATTGCGCTCGATAACGGGCTCCGTTCTCTGGCGATGCTGGCGGAGATACCGTTTTCTCCCCCGCTGTTTTCCTGCGTCTGGTTGATCATGGTGCTGGTTTACTGCGCCAAATTCAGTCGTTTTGTGCTGGAGCCACTCAGTGTGCGTATGGCGAGCATTCCGAGCCTGCTCGATCGGGCCAGCGAGGCTGCGGGTCTTTCGCTCTGGCAACGCGGGGTGCGCGTTTACTTCCCGTTACTGAAACCACAGGTGATGATGGGCGCGGTGATTCTGTTTTTCGAAGGCATGAAAGAGTTAAATGCCGCATTTTTGTTCCGCACGTTCGGATGGGAAACGTTGCCGACGTATGTTTTTCGTCTTGCTGCCGATAACCTGTTGCAGTGGGGTGCACTGCCTGCGCTGTGTCTCGTGGTGATTGGTGGTGTGCCGATGTTGTGGTTTCAATGGCTTTG
>NZ_JAGFPF010001444.1:0-542 GCF_025962695.1 Candidatus Symbiopectobacterium sp. NZEC135
TTTTGAGAGTAATGAATCTTACAGCGGGCTTACGGCCGCTGAAGTCTATCAGCGTATTCAAGAGTTGCTCGGCAAGGAAAACGGAAGCGACGTGTAATATCCATGACGGCTCAGGGCCCGCGCTGATATCTGCCTTGTCCGCGCGGGCTGCCGTATAACGTGATGCGGTTAATCCTGTGCGTGACAGCAGGGGCACATATGCACCTCAGCGGCGCTGATTGCCGTGACGCCCGCACAATCCCACTCTACGCGCACCGCTTGTCCTTCAGGGAGTGAATGGTGCAGGTATTTGCTTACCGCGTCCTCGGTCATTCCCGTTATCTGTTCCGTTGCCAGTAGCGTATCCCCTACATAGACGCGTGCCACCGCATGAGCCGGTTTTTTTTCATCACCTTGTAGCTGATACAGATGATTCACCGTTAATTTGATACTCGCCATCACGCGCCTTCCTGAGGGCTGGCGGTATCGTCATCCAGGCTGGGGTAATCGGTGTAGCCTGTTCGATCGCTGGTTTAAATCGTTTGTGCGTTCAACGGATTGGG
>NZ_JAGFPF010001446.1:0-541 GCF_025962695.1 Candidatus Symbiopectobacterium sp. NZEC135
TACCCTCACCAATTGGGGGTCCAGTGCCGGTGTCGGTTCATCCAGCAGCAAAATTTGCGGCTCCATCGCCAATGCGCGCGCTATCCCTACCCGCTGCTGCTGCCCACCGGAGAGGTGGCGTGGGTAATAATCAGCACGCTCAGCCAGCCCAACCTTTTTTAATTGGGCCATCGCCACCTTTTTTGCTTTTTCTTTCGGGTATTTTTTGACGATGGTTAAGCCTTCCATTACATTCTCCAGCGCCGTTTTTTGCTGAAACAGGCTGAATTGCTGGAACACCATGGCCGTGCTCTGTCGCAGACGAACCAAGTCACGACGCGGTAATGTCGCAAGATTGAACACCTCGCCAGCGATGGTCACTTCGCCGTGTTCGGGCTGTTCAAGGCGATTGATGCAGCGCAGCAGCGTTGATTTCCCCGCGCCCGAAGAGCCAATAATCGCCATCACGTCCCCTTTCGCGAGGTGGAACGAGATATCATTCAGGATGGTGTCGTTCTGAAAGGTTTTCGATAAATGTTTAATGTCGATCACTGGCTATCGC
>NZ_JAGFPF010000144.1:0-3837 GCF_025962695.1 Candidatus Symbiopectobacterium sp. NZEC135
GGGTGGAATAACGTTTCTCCGGGTAAGCGTACAAGGCCAGAGCATATGCTCTGTCCTTGGCGTTTAGCGCGTTTGAGTGGTGTCGGATTTGCCCGGCATCATGCGCAGCAGCGTATTGTCGCGCTGAACATAATGGTGAAAGAGTGCTGCGCCTGCATGCAGGGCAATCAGCACATAGCCCAGATTGGCGAGCGTTTCGTGAATGTCTTTCAGCAGGAACTGAGTGTCTTCATCGGGCGTGACGAAAGGGGAGACGGTGAAGCCCATGAGCGACCATTCATTGTCGCCATATGCCATCATGGCAATGCCCAATAAAGGCAATGCCAGGAAAGTAGCATAAAGCACGATATGCGTCAGCGTGGCGAGGTGATGCTGCCATTGCGGTGGCGCAGGCACGATCGCGGGCGTTTGGTATTTGTGCTTGAGCCCTATGCGGATAAACATCAATACCCAAACGGCAACCCCTGCGTTGTAATGCAACGTTCTCATTGCGGAAAAGGCAAAGGATGAGCGTGGAAACCAGCCCCGCAATTCCATCGCCGCATACGCCAGCGCAATCAGCAGCAGCGTTATCCAATGCAGGTGAATCTGTAATCTGGAGAATCGAGTCATCGTGGCATATCCCATTGAATGCTATAGCGAGTCGGCAGCAAGAAACCGTAACATAAACAAACGTTGAGAGTTACCGGAAATAACGCCACATCGTCAAGGGAGATTTAAAATCTTTACGTCCTGCCTCGTCCGCCAATCAGCACATCAACTGCCGTATTTAAAGTTAAACCCAAATGCAGGCGTGGTGGTGTTGTATTCACGGAACTTATAGATAAGCGGGTTCCACTGAGCGGTATTGAGGGAGCCATCTTCGTTCAACAGGTATTCATCGATCCACACCTGTTTGATATCCAACTCCACCAAAATGAAGGCCGCTTTCTCAATAACGTCGACGGTTTTACATTCAGCCTGAATCGGGCAATCTGCAATACGATCGGGGGAAACCTGCGTGGAGGCTTCCAGGGTAAATCCGCTTAAATCCGCTTTATCTGAGCAGTAGGAAAAACCCTGACTCAATTTACTGTCAGGCACAATTTCTCTTCCGGTCACACGGCCCAACTGCTCAATTTTAGACCACAACTGATGCGGGGGGATATTGATCACCACATCCGAACCGGCCACGATATTGTCGTGAGTTTTGTTGCTTTTATTTACGCCAATCATCAGCGTATTGCCGAGTGAAAAAGAGGCAGAGAGTGGCGCGATATTCAGTTGTTGCGTGATGGGGTCGCGAGTTGAAGCCAAAAATACCGGAAAACCATAGTAAAACGATTTTACGTTAACGCTTTTTTTCATTATCAATCACCTCAGTAGAACGTGGACGGGCGTAATGCCATCAGGCCTTAGCCCTCCCCGATACTACTGCCATCATTTCTACCAGAACAATGACCCGAAAGAGGGAGGCAATACTCCTTTATTATCAGTGCATGTATAAAAACGGGGCCGAGTCATCAGTGGCTAACATGATGGTGAATGCGATAGCCTGTTTTTTGAGCAATGCAAAAATAATTGCCTATCAATCAATTTCAAGTTCTCGGTCCATTGGTTAATACCAATGATCTCACTCATCGATATTATATCGTTTAATGATATGAAAATTCGGTATCACTAAATACACTATTGATTGTTTTGTTTGTATTTTTGAATATCTGATGGTCATGTAATTTTTAATAAAATGGATGTCTTTTATGCCAAAAGCAATACAATGCAATAATACTATTCGTAATATAGTGTTATTTTCACAAACAGGTTTTCCTGAGCAAGAAACTTGTAACATCACTGCGACATGCTTGCAAGATATAATAGTTGTAAAAAATTCGCGAGAAGAACCCTCTTTTAGCAAAAAACCAGGTGCTGCCGGGTGTGATAGCGAGCATTTATTAAGTGAGCCTGGCTCATCCGAAAATGTAAGGCCTACTAATGGCTTCTTTGGCAGAATGTGGCATCCCGCTTTTCAGCGTGCTGTTGGTATTGTGGCTGGATTAGTTTTAACAGCGACAGTTGGGCGTAAAATATACAGCACTTATGGCAATGTGAATCCATCTACTGAAAATAGAAGCGTAGAAAAAAACGACTCTCTTTCTTTTGCTGTGCATCAAATTGTGCAGGGTAATAACGCCTACAGCATGCAGAGATTAAACGCAATACAACAGGATTCCCATAAAAACGCTGGGCTAAACGCCAGCGAAAACTCACTCACTAATCACTCCTCTGTGACTCGAGAGTTTAAAATAACACTGCATGAGTATTTGAAGGAAATTGAAGTCATTGGAAAGTTAGCACCTCTACACTTGGATGATTTTTATAATAAGGTTTTTAATGTTGATATGAAAATAAGGGTGCAGCGGTCACATAATGACTTAAAGGAAAAAAAGATATCGGTTTCAGAGGAAATAAATTTTTTTTTGAATGATCCAATGATCGATTGGCGAATTAGAAATGAACTGCATTTGTTATACTCCAAAGCGAATGAAACAGTCGAGGTCAGTAATGCTAAAAACGGTCAGGTAAGGGATGCGAAGTTGATCTTGGCCTGTATTGATTTAACATTGCATTATCTTCATGAAAATAGGAAAAATGGGTTAAGTGGCGTTTCTTTCATCTATGGGGTGTTTTTTATTGATAAGTTATTATTGATTTTAGACGAAGTGAAGTTAGCGAGGAAAGGGGGGGAGGGTAAAAGACTGCGCCAGGATGTTAAGTTATACATCAGTGATATATATTCAAATAAGAATGTCGATATGCCATACGATGTGATGGATATGTATAAACACACTATTACGCACGGCCAGGTTTTGCATAAAAACAGGAATGATTATTTCTATTCAGCAATAAGAGAGCATGTCTTAAAAGGTGAAAATGTTACCGCGCAAAAACCAGAAAAAGACGAAGTGAAGATTATTGATCTCACTTTTTGTCAAAAAGAAAGAGAAAATCCAACACTGAGTGATACCTTGCGACTCATTGCTAAGGCAATAAAGCATCCCCTATCCACACTCGCTGAAGAAGGAAGAATTCTCTATGATTATAATGTTAAAGAGGAGGGATGTGCAACAGACATGCATATTGTTGAGCTAACTAAGAAAATAGATGAAAGTATTGATCTGCTTATGGAGTGGGTACCGCATTATAACCGGGGTCGGATGATTTTATCAATGGCTGCAACTTCTATGGATATGATTGCCGATGCCATCGATGGGAATGAGTTATCCGTGAGTTCCGTAAGTGAAATATATGGCTATTTTATTAGTTTTACCAAAGATCTGCTTTCTTCACTTTCAGCAAAACAAATAAATGACATGGAGTCTAAAAATTTAGAAGATGAAATTCTTAAGATGACCAGAAAAATAAAACACACAAATAACAGATTAACAATCGAAACTTCAGACCCTGATGAAATAACTTTTATCGATAGAGAATATGGGAATTTTGTCGATGAAATGAGTAAAAAAGTTATTTATTATAATGATGATAATGCTTGGCATATAAGTCCAGATGTTCGTTTCACACCTGAAACAAAAAAAATATTGGAAAATACGTATGGAATCTATCAACAAGGATATGATATTTATCTCATTAAAAATAGCTCTCCGGATTTATATGCGGATGGAACGTTGGCAAGAATAGATGATATACTTCATGTTTTTGTTGATAATGAGATGTATTCTGTTTCTGAAACGCTTATTTCGGATGGTGTTTATCGTTATGTAGCAAATAAAGATGATGTATTTACGCCCGTGGTTAATATCGGTGGAGTATGGGAATTTGAAAGTAAGCATTCACCAC
>NZ_JAGFPF010001447.1:0-531 GCF_025962695.1 Candidatus Symbiopectobacterium sp. NZEC135
GGCCGGGTGCCGGACGCGATGTAACGGCCGGGGCAATTCAGTCGGATCTCAACCGATTGGCGCAACTGCTGTAAGGCCTCTTCTCTTGCTAGCGGTGGTTGTTGACCACCGCTATTCCTCTTCATCCTGTCACTGAAATGTCATGGCGTTAACACGTCGTTGACATCATTACCCCGGACAATCAGCGCCATCGAAAGGTTTGTTTGGGTGCACAGGTGTGCAAAACACAACGTCTTCTTCCGCCGCGCATCTGCATGCCGGGTACGGTGCTACGCCTGTTTTAAATGATATTCACCTGGAGATTGCTCAAGGTGAATTTGTCGCGCTGCTCGGTGCCTCTGGCTGTGGCAAGACCACCTTGCTGCGCACTATTGCTGGATTTTCCTCGCCGGATGCCGGTGCGGTTCTGGTCAACGGCCAGGATATTACCCACTTTCCGCCGGAAAAACGCGGCATGGCGCTGGTGTTTCAAAGCTACGCGCTGTGGCCGCATATGACGGTGGCACAGCACATTGCCTACGGCCTCAAATT
>NZ_JAGFPF010001448.1:0-540 GCF_025962695.1 Candidatus Symbiopectobacterium sp. NZEC135
CTCGGTAGAGCAGTTGACTTTTAATCAATTGGTCGCAGGTTCGAATCCTGCACGACCCACCATTTCCGCAGATCTCTCCTTTTTCCTCTGATGTTTTCTTATCCGTACTTTCTCATCTGCATGAAACATCGCAACAAACACCGGTCTGTGTTTAGGCTTGAGCCAAAAGCGCGTTAGCGTCGATCGCAAAAGATAACCTAATCCCGATTAACCTTGCCTCCCGCCGTTTTAGTAGCACCTTTTTCAAGTCGAAACATCACCCTTCGTTTAGGCAAGAAGCGTTACTGTTGTGTAGATCATAGTCAGAATCAGTGATAAAATATCAAAAACTTAATAAAAAACGATTATTGAATGCTTAAATTATTCACTAAATATGTGAGCATCGGGATTATCAATACGGTTATTCACTGGGCTGTATTCGGCGCGCTGGTTTATCTTGCCGCATACGATCAATCGGTAGGAAACCTGATTGCATTTTTGGTTGCAGTCACATTTTCATTTTTTGCCAATGCAAAATTCACCTTTCAAGCCAGAGCTTCT
>NZ_JAGFPF010001450.1:0-530 GCF_025962695.1 Candidatus Symbiopectobacterium sp. NZEC135
TTGACCGCCGCCAGCGTATTTGCCGTTGCCATCCCCAAATCGTTATGGGCGTGCATTTCGATTTGCCCTGCCCAAACCTGCCGCAAGGCGCTGATGCGGGTGAAGGTGGTAAAAGGATCGAGCACGCCCAGCGTATCGGCGAAACGCAGGCGCTGCGCGCCAGCAGCGTGCGCCGCCTGCGCCAGCGTGGCTAAGGTTTCATCGCTGGCGCGAGAGGCATCCTCACACCCCACGCAGACGCGCAACCCCTGCTGACGCGCCAGCTCGATCAATTGGCAAAGCTGCGGTAACAAGGCATCAAGGCGCAGCTTTTGCTGGCGTAAGCGATCGGAAGCCGGAATGGAAATATCGACCCAATTCATGCCCAAATCTGCACTTTGCTGTATTTCCTGCGCGTTCATCCGGCACCAGGTCATCATCACGGTTTCCGGCAAACGACGGCGGATCACCGACAGGCGTGCCCGCTCATCACCGCCCATCGCAGGCGTGCCGACTTCCAGCTCTTGAACGCCCGCCTCCACCAGCGCCTC
>NZ_JAGFPF010001449.1:0-540 GCF_025962695.1 Candidatus Symbiopectobacterium sp. NZEC135
TGTCGGAAAACTCGCGGATCTTGATGGCAGCAACGGCCAGCCCGACCAGATAAATGTCCAGCATCATCCAGGCTTTCAATTTTTCCAGTAACAGCAGAATAGGCCGCAGATTCATGCCAATGCGTGGGGCAAAAAACAGATAAAGCAGTGAAACCATTAGCGTAACGGGCACGCCGACAGTACAGAACGCCACCATACTGGCGGTAACCGGGTGTCCTTGCTTGGTCATCTGCCAGATGCCTTCAAACAGGCTGGCATTGATCGCCACCCCCAGCAGTCGGATATCGAGCAGGGGAGCCGTATAGGCAAAAGGCATGAGTAGCAGCATCGCCGTGGCCATCGCGGCCAGTCGTGTCATCGACCAATCACGCCCGGAACCGACGCGGGTCGCACATTGCGGGCAAGTGGCATATTCCCCTTTGTTCATTGCCGGAAGCAGGAACAGCATGTCGCAGCCATGGCAGCGGTGATAGCGTCCATAGGCAACGACAGCGCGTGCCTGGGTGACGGGCGGGCGCGGAGCGCTATGCGTGGCAGAAC
>NZ_JAGFPF010001451.1:0-539 GCF_025962695.1 Candidatus Symbiopectobacterium sp. NZEC135
ACCTTCTCTTTGCCCGTTTATGCCGATGAGGTAGTCTTCGCCGATACCCCTGATGCGTTAGTCGCTTCCTGGCGTCATGCGAACGCGCAGAGCAGGCCGGTGTTGATGTTGGGGGAAGGTAGCAATGTCCTGTTTTTGGCTGATTTTGCAGGAACAGTCATTGCTAACCGCATAAAAGGGATTGAGATTGCTGAGGATGATGGCGGATGGCATCTGCACGTTGGTGCCGGTGAGAACTGGCATCATCTGGTCGAGTACACGCTGCAACAAGGCGTGCCGGGCCTGGAAAATCTGGCGCTGATCCCAGGCTGTGTTGGCTCGGCACCTATCCAAAATATTGGCGCTTATGGCGCTGAGTTCAAGCAGTTTTGCGCATATGTCGATGTCTTGGATCTTACCCTCAATCAGGTGACCCGCCTCAGTGCGGAGCAGTGCCAGTTTGGCTATCGTGAAAGTATCTTCAAGCATGAATACCGCCAGGGGTTTGCCATTATTGCGGTAGGTCTGCATCTGACCAAGTCCTGGGTTCCTCTATTGGG
>NZ_JAGFPF010001452.1:0-539 GCF_025962695.1 Candidatus Symbiopectobacterium sp. NZEC135
AATAAGGGGGAATAGCGCTTGCATGATAACAATTCTCATTAACGTGGTATGCCAGTTTACGTCAGGCGGGTTCGTTCTATATAGTGAAAACAAGACATCCTTAACGGCAAGACAGACAACATGACCCGGCAACGATCTTATTACCGTCCTGAAGGCATACCGCCGCACGGGGTGTTTTTGCGTACCGAGGCGGTCAGCGCGGATACGGAATACCTGCCTCATCGTCATGAGTGGGGACAATTGCTGTATGTGGTTTCAGGCGTTGTGGTGCTGCGTCTCGCACAGGAGCGGTTTTGGGCACCGACCCATTTTGCTATCTGGTTGCCGCAGGGGGTCGAGCACGCCTGCTATAACCAACGTCAGGCCACGATCCGCACCATCAATTTCGATGCGCGCTGGTATGCAGAACTTCCCGAAACGCCATGCCTGCTCGAGGTTGGCCCGCTGTTTAAGGCGATTCAGGACGATTTGTTCGCGCGCGACGTGCTGATCCCACACGATAAGCCCGACCTGCGCTTGTGCCACGTACTGTGCGATCA
>NZ_JAGFPF010001456.1:0-538 GCF_025962695.1 Candidatus Symbiopectobacterium sp. NZEC135
GATCCTGCTGTTCGCGCCCGCTTTGATACGGCCAAACACGACCTTGGCTATGGCATGTTGCTCAAGCGCTATACCGATGACGTCGCCAACGCCAGCGAAAGCCAGATTCAGCAAGCCGTCAACGATTCCATTCCCCGCGTTGCACCGTTGTATATCGCTTTCAGGGTGATGGTGGGCTGCGGCGTGCTGATGCTTGTCATTTTCGGACTGTCATTCTGGCGTGTGATCCGTGGCCGCATCGGGCAGGGCAGAGGGTTGCACCGCGTGGCCCTTTACGGCATTCCATTGCCGTGGATCGCGATTGAATCCGGTTGGTTCGTTGCCGAGTACGGCCGTCAACCGTGGGCAGTGGGTGAAGTGCTGCCTACCGCAGTGGCCAATTCATCTCTTGAGGCTTACGACATTCTGCTGTCAATGGGGCTGATTTGCGGGCTGTATACGCTGTTTCTGGTGGCAGAAACCTACCTGATGTTCAAGTTTGCCCGACTGGGGCCCAGTAGCCTAAAAACGGGCCGTTACCACTTCGAGCAGCTATCAC
>NZ_JAGFPF010001454.1:0-538 GCF_025962695.1 Candidatus Symbiopectobacterium sp. NZEC135
GGGCCGATCGGTTATTGCCGTGGCGCTCCACTCCTGGCGTGCAAGATAGGAATACCCTAACGCCATCAGTGCGAAAGCCAGCGCCACGCCAGCAATCCAGAATTTGCCTCGCCACAACGCACCGCACAGGCCGCGAATATCCAGTTCATTCTCGATACCGGCACCCGCAGTATCAACGCGGTGATGGGCTTCGCCAGAGGCTCCGTTAGCAGGGTTTTCGTGTTTCATTACTTCCCCAAAGTGATGTGGTTTCAAGTTGAGTGTCGACGATCGTCGCTACGGCGCGTTCGACGCTTGATGCGTTTCAGAAAGCGCGCCACGCGCCATGCCCGTTTCAGGCAGTAGTCATAAAGCCCAAAGGCCAGTAAAAACAGCACCAACATGGCCCATTCGGGAATGAAAGAGAAATACTCTCCGGCCATGCCGATGCCCGCCAACAGCACCGCTGCTGCGGTGATCAGCACAAAAGCCTGATGCGGGGTAAATCCGGCGCGCATCAGTAAGTGATGGATATGCTGGCGATCCGGCGCGAAAGGGC
>NZ_JAGFPF010001455.1:0-538 GCF_025962695.1 Candidatus Symbiopectobacterium sp. NZEC135
TTATATAGAGGGTGTTGGGATTTGCATTACAAATCCTTGGTTATAAAATCGTTAGGTAATTGTTTGAGCTTGGTTCATTGATGTGTAATTTATAATTGTCTGTTTTTATTAATCGCATTTTAATTGGCAGGGTTATCATTTGATATTGATGTGATTTTTTTCACATGCGTGGTTGTTTATTTCAACACTGCAATGTGCAAGCCTGAAACCATCCAGACTTGCTTTTTATAAAGATCATTAATGCTAATTGGTGATCCTCATTCTGGCCGCCTAAACCCGATATAGGTGCCAGCGCTGCCAGCAACATCTCTTTAGTCATACGCACACAGTAAGCAGGCGTACCTCGCTCAAAGCGCCATCCTTCGGCGAGCGCACCCACATCGACCGCATCAAAACCGAAGGTTTCGTACAGTTCGCTGGCAATCTGCTTGCCTTGCACATTGTCCCCCGCCAGTGGCAATGCCCGACGGTTGGGGCTGCCCACCGGTAAACCATCGCTTTCCAACTGAGTCATCTGAATGGCATTGAACGCCTTGGT
>NZ_JAGFPF010001453.1:0-538 GCF_025962695.1 Candidatus Symbiopectobacterium sp. NZEC135
TTTCCTCACGCTTGATATTTGTATGACGACTGTCTTATTTAAGAGTGGATTTTCACTTTTGTAAAATCAACAATACAAAAATGATTTTGCAATACGGATCACAAATAACGCTTATCACTCTTTATCTGAAGTTGTATAACTCATTGTATTTAATGAATAACTATATCTTTGATTTGACGTTTTTTGACCTTTGTCACAAAATGAACGTTCAAGGAACTGTGGGATTGTAAAGCGTGATATAACACCTGAAGTTGTAGGACGACCTACAAATATTTCGCCGTGTTGTCCTCCTCGGTATGACATGGCGTTGATTTGCTGAATTGAGGAGTTAAAGTGAGTAACCTTAAGATTACCAATGTAAAAACCATTCTTACGGCACCCGGTGGCATTGATTTGGCCGTCGTCAAGGTCGAGACCAACGAGCCGGGGCTCTATGGTCTTGGGTGCGCGACGTTCACACAGCGAATTTTTGCCGTGAAAAATGCGATTGATGAATACATGGCACCGTTTCTGATCGGTAAAGATCCCACCCGTATTG
>NZ_JAGFPF010000145.1:0-3836 GCF_025962695.1 Candidatus Symbiopectobacterium sp. NZEC135
GATATCTCCGCCCTTTCCCATTGACAACGGTATTGCTTACCTCTACCAAAATCCCACCCAATAACACTTTAAATAACCTTGCATTAATAGGGTTATTTATTTTTTTTATAGCGGATATGATGGCATATATCCTATTAGCCACACCTAAATTAAAAATCCATCTATTATTAATTCCGGGCTCAACAAATGTTGGAGGCAAATAATTAATATACTCTTCAACATTTGGTATATCTTCGTAAGAAGTTTTAATAACGAAGCCAAAATCATCTACTAATGAATGAATATTATAAGTAGAAAGTTTAGCTTCAATTAAGTCAGCAAGATATGGATTGACCTCGATTGTCGAGGGGTGAACACCTAAAAACTGGCATGCTAATGCAGTAGTTCCAGAACCACCAAATGGATCCAGACAGCTAGTCACCGGTATTCGGCTTTCATTAATTGCTCTTTCAATTAATTCAGGAACATAAGCCTCTTTGAAATGTCGCCAACCTTGAAAAGCTATTTGCGATGTTCCGAAATTTGTTCCCCATGACGTGATCTTCCTTTGATTAATCCACTCATCGAAGCTGATAAACATTTAACTTTTACCCTAACTCACTAGTATCATTCAATATGGCAATAATTATGCCTAAAAACGTTAATAATTTCAAGATCTATGCATTTATTTCAAGCCCCTAACATTTGATTAGCTGAAAAATATTAAAAACTCATTATATTATGACAATTATTTCCACAAGGCATCCATCCATCGACCAGAGATACTACATCCATAGGATGTACAAATTATATATCCTGCTTGAGAGAGTAAGTAGCTTACATTTTTGTTGAAAAAAACGCTAGTAATCACTATGATAGAGTTGGTTGTGAAGAGCATACGTATTTATATAAATTAATTCTTTTTCGGCGCTAACATTCTCCATCTTACTTTCCTAGTAAATGAATGAAAAACCACACTAGCATAGACATAAATTATTATTTTTTCATTATCTGGATAACACTCTGGAGACATTTTACACTTTAATGATATAATCCAGCATGAAAAAAAACTATATTGTCATGAATTAGCATAGTATTGCAGGTGAACGTGCCTTTGGATAAAATTCTGAAAAAATCTCATCAAGGAAAAACGTTAATGAACGTTTCTGACTATTGGTCAAATTACGAAGTAACTGCCAGAAATTATGAAGATCTTCAACGACATATATCCTCAATTTCTCATATGGCAGTAAAAAAGAACAGAACAATAGTATGGCGAGGGCAAGTTGATGCTAACTGGCCGCTAACAAGCAGGCTTTATAGAACGTTTATAAATAGTAATCCGTATCGTATAACTGAGAAAGAGTTCTCCAAGCTTGAGCAAAGGATTCTCGTTGAATTGCGTAAGTGGGGTTTGCACTCTCAACGAATAGGAGGAAGACTATCCATTTTATCCCAGCTTGCCATGTTACAACATTATGGAACACCAACAAGACTTATCGATATTACTTTCAATGCATTGGTGGCTGCTTTTTTTGCTACTGAATATAGTAAAAATGAAGAATCAAAAAATGGTCGTATATTTGCAATTGACATCACAGACCGTATTATTAATGAAAATAAATATCTTAGGGACTGGGAAGATTCGCTAGATACGCCTTGGAGTAAAAGTTTTAAAAAATCTCAGCATGGATCTTTTGAAAATCCGATTGAGCTAGATGAATATCTTAAAAATTGGGATTATGAATGGACTACTCATTATTATGCTTGGAAGCCACCATCACTTGACGGGAGGATAGCAGCACAGAATGGAGGGTTTATTTTCGGTGGGGTTGTTGGTACTATATTACGTGAAGGGTATATCGATTTCCAAAATCGCGTAAACAATAACTCATCTTTTCAGGTTGTTAACCCAAGCACAGGAAAATGGTTGCCGATAGATGAATTTAGAGAGTTAACATGCCTTGCCATTAAGCCGAAAAATATTCCAACAAAAGATATCCGTGATAATACACGAAATGCCGTCTATTCAATAAAAATATCTGCAGAATCTAAAAAATCTATAAGAGAAGACCTTGAGAAGATTTACGGTTATAATCATTCAACTATTTATCCAGATTTTCCCGGATTCTCAAATTATGGTGTTTCAAAAATCCTAGATCATTAATTTATCGATTCATTTGACATTTCTAAATGAGATCTACTGCATGTTAGTTATTTAAATAATTTAAATGTGGTGACAATCACGCTCACTATTGCAGACCTGTTTTCTGCGTTAAAAAATTTCTTTACTGTCTTCGATGTTGGTAACTATTAGTTGTTTCATGTTAACCCAATATGCTCTCCTTCAGAGAATATTTTCAGATAATACAATAGCCTGAGAATTTTCATCATTGCTGTGGATATTGGCATTATTGGTAATAACAATAAATTATGCTTCAGAATTGGGTGCCGCGATCAATTAGATCACTGGACTGCACCATTCCGCTAAACGCTCTTTCTCGATAGTCGTATTCACTACGCTATAATTGAAGATCCTGAATGATGAACGTAAGCTTCTGTCACAAACCAGGCACCACAACGAACACCATAGGCGGCTATGAGTGAACAGCGGAAGTTCGCAATTGCTCTCACTACCTTGGAGGTATTACTAACATTACCGTGTATTAATCAACGGGGAGTAGCACACCCTGAATAACTTAAAAGTGTAATTCTCAGGGGCGAATGACTATATCTGGCACATATTATAGGAGCTGAAAGCCCGGCACATCTGGTATTAGTGAGAAAGAAACATAGCGAGTGGTTCTGCCGCAGTATACTCAAGGTAGGAAACATTATCCTATAACATCGGTTAGTTTAATTACTATGGAATAATATTAGTTATTTGCCCTGATATATCACAACCAATCTCATCTCTTAGTCGTTTTAACTGTCGACCAACTTTTTTTCGTAATATAATCAAGTGAGCATCAAGCATGCTGCTATCCAGTGAAAGCTCATTCATAAATTCTCTGTTCGCGTCCTGAATTTCTCTACACATTTCTTTAAAACGCTTATCAGCGTCAATTTCTCGCATCTCTCTCTGTATCATTTTTCTAACTTGATCTATTGAGCTGATACAAAGCATTGGATCTTCAATGAATGAACTTTGAAAAAATACGCCCTTT
The DNA here is from genome assembly GCF_025962695.1 of Candidatus Symbiopectobacterium sp. NZEC135. NCBI lineage: Bacteria > Pseudomonadati > Pseudomonadota > Gammaproteobacteria > Enterobacterales > Enterobacteriaceae > Symbiopectobacterium > Candidatus Symbiopectobacterium sp. NZEC135. Next base: position 3,147 of record NZ_JAGFPF010000145.1, read on the forward strand.
GAAGAAATATAATCAACAATATTTTGAGCAATTTTGCGATTCGTCGATTGTCGCGATATCAGAGGAAGAGGGCTTTTATGTGTTCTCAGAAGCACCGATATAGTTTCTTCGTGCTCTTTTTTCCATTCAAGAAGTTTCAATTCACTATAATCAATCCCATTATTTTTATCTATCAATGTGTGGCAGTTAGCGCATAACCAAAGTCCATTTTCGACACCATTAACATCAACACTTGGGTTTGAGGTGAACCTTGCTGCACCTGGTTTTTCGCCAAAAATATGAGCGGCCTCACCTTTTTTATTCTTTAATGCACTTTCAGTGAGAGCCGGACCGATAGTCAGAGTATTGCATTCTGGGTTACTACAGATATATGCAGCTCTGTAAGCGATCATTTCAGTAACTTTAATTTGAAATGGCACTGATTTCTCCAATTTTTCTCAGCATTAATGACTAAATTTAAATACGATAAGAAGCTGCATCAGCTAAAATTAATTCTTAAACAAGAATTTTTGCCGACTTGCAGTAGGCGTAGTACGAATCAGTGTGGTCCCATTTCATTCCTTGCACCGGGCCATTAGCGTACATACTAGCCCCAGAGCTCATAACAAAAAAATTCCGACGAATCAGCTCTACCGCTTCGTTGTAGAAATTGTGGAAGTGCCCCTCATCACCATTTTGGATTTTGAGGAT
>NZ_JAGFPF010001457.1:0-538 GCF_025962695.1 Candidatus Symbiopectobacterium sp. NZEC135
GACACAAGGCCATTCCTGGGCGGAATACTTGTGCGGTCGCATCTAAGGACCGATTCCTTTGGAATTACATCCGAGCATACAATAGTGCGACCACACGGGTGGAATGGGACGCCCCTGGCTGAGTAAATTGCTAATCGGGGGAGCCTTGATGCCGAGAGACATGTGGATTCAACGGGGTGGTGTCGGGGAGGACCCCTGGGCTTCCTGGCACAGTATGGTCTGGGACCTAACCTGTTGTTGGTCTGGGACCCCTCTCGTCGGCATATGGTGAACCTGTGTCGGCTTTCAAAATGCCTTGTCATGAAAGCCCTAAGGTCTCTAGTCGTGGCCGTTCTGCACGGGCTGGATGATCCGGGTTAGTAATGTCGTGTGGGTAAAGTGTACCCCCTCTGCAGAGGTTATTAAACTGTTCGAACAGCCGTGCCCACGGTCATGGGCGGATGTGAGGTGATTCCTAGCATAGTTTTGTTTGACTACTGCTTTGTGAAATTTGCTGTTGTGGAATGGGTTTGATGTTTGGAAAATCTGCGGCTGATGG
>NZ_JAGFPF010001458.1:0-537 GCF_025962695.1 Candidatus Symbiopectobacterium sp. NZEC135
GTGCCCACCGGGTTCCATCGTCCAAATGATGCTAGCGGCAAAGTTCCTTGGAAAAATCAGCACTCCCTCTCCCACTGACACACCGCTGGCTGATATCTTTACTGTCTATTTTCCAGGTATCATCCACCTTTGATAACTGATAGATATAACGCATTGCCGCCACTGAATCATCAGTGGGAATATCTTCCTCGATAGTCACTGTTGCACGCTCGGGAGACTCAACGGAGTCACCGGATACCGTCTGCTTGATCAGTAACATAGAGGGAATTTCCTGAAACCCCTCCCCTCTGTCTTGCAAAGCGATAATTAGCGGCACTGATCGATCAGCCTGCACACTATTGTTGCTCTTGTCGACGTGTTCCGCCTGTTGCGCATCGCACCCTGATAACAGCCCCATCGTTAATACCGCTATCGTTTTAAATAATTGCATGACACCACCTAAATTTTTATGTGTATAACCGTTAATTCAAAATAAGCAGCGATCATGTCACAGGCAATATTTCGTTCTTTAGGAATATGATGAGTTTCTGTCAAAAA
>NZ_JAGFPF010001460.1:0-537 GCF_025962695.1 Candidatus Symbiopectobacterium sp. NZEC135
TATATCAGCCTGCACGTGTGCAGTGGCGATCTGGATACCAAAGTCCTGCACCGCAATCCCTTTGCCGATGTTATTGCCAAAGCACTCGGTCGCCTGAATGTGAATAGCCTCTTTCTGGAGTATGCGGATGCGCATTTCAGCGGATTGGAAACACTGCGCGCTATCGGAACGCAAACGGTGGTACTCGGTGTTATCACCTCCGAAACCGGAGAACTGGAGGATGCGCGCAGCATCAAACGTCGCATTAATGGCGCCTCACTCTATTTACCGCTAAACCAATTGGCATTGAGCCCGATGTGCGGATTTGCTTCAGCAGAGAGTGCCGAATGGCTGACTGAGGAGCAGCAATGGAACAAACTGCGCCACGTGGTCGATCTTGCCCATGAAATCTGGGTGATGTCAGAGTAACGCGTTTCACTCCCTCCGCTATCTGCTTGTGCTCTGTAGCAGATGCCTTTCTCTTTCCCTCAGGCGCAACCCTTGACGTGCGCCTTGCATATTTACTTTCTTTTGCATTTTTTTCATTGGGTTATTGTC
>NZ_JAGFPF010001459.1:0-537 GCF_025962695.1 Candidatus Symbiopectobacterium sp. NZEC135
GGTCAGGGTAAGGGAAGCGTCATACATGGCAAGGTCCTCTCAATTAAAATAGTGGTATTCAATGCATCGATGGCAAATGGGTATTATTGCGATGGCTCGCCAGGCCAGTAATGGCTGTCAGGCAGCGCACGCGCGCCGAAGATGGCCTGCCCGACGCGCACCACGGTGGCCCCCTCTTCGATGGCTATCTCAAAATCACCCGACATCCCCATCGATAGCGCATCCAGCTCAATCATTGCGGGAGCACTCTGCCGCAATTGATCGCGCAGGGTGCGCAATAGCACAAAGCACTCGCGTACGCGTTCCGCCTCACTGGAAAAGCGCGCCAGCGTCATCAACCCACGCACCCGCAATGCCGTGAAAGCAGGCAATGCCTGAATAAATTCCGCTACGCTCTCGGGCGCGAGGCCATATTTGCTGACTTCACCGGAGGTGTTGACCTGCACAAACACATCCAGCGAACGTCCTTCATGTTGCAGACGGCGATCCAGCGCTTCGGCGAGGTTCAGGCTGTCCAGCGCCTGCAACTCGCTGGCG
>NZ_JAGFPF010001462.1:0-536 GCF_025962695.1 Candidatus Symbiopectobacterium sp. NZEC135
GGATAGCGCAGGCGCTGACACAGGGGGCGACGTAACAATCGGACGGCGGTAAAACGCCACCGGCATCAATGGTCTCTTCCCGCTTCCAGGCTTTCTGGTGGTATTCCGCCGTTAGCGCCGCCTGCGCCAGCGTCTCTAACCGTGACACGTCCACCGCGCTCATCGTCCAGCCCGCAGAGTTTTCAAGCTGTTGCGCACAGGCCGCCAGACGCAGGTACCCACCGGGTTTCAGCAGATCGGTCGCCATGGTAATGGGATGAATACCGGTTTCATGAATCGCACGGATATTGAGCTGACTGGCCCCGCCGGAATAGGAGATGGGCAGTTTTCCGTCGAAATGGCGTGATAACACCGCTGCGACGTTAATCGAAATGGGAAACAACGCCCGGCCCGACATGTACATTTCATCGCCCGGTAGACGGTGTTTATGATTGCCAGCACCCAGCGTGTTGGTCAGTTTTACGCCGAATTCCAACCCCTGTTGGTGTGCCAACGCCAGCAGCCGCTCCAACATGCCCAGCGCTCGGTCTAGCGGC
>NZ_JAGFPF010001461.1:0-536 GCF_025962695.1 Candidatus Symbiopectobacterium sp. NZEC135
TTCCGTTCACAAACGGCAACCCACTAACGCTTTATCCGTATAACGTGAGGAATTGTGATGAAAAAAAGTAATTTACCCAAAATTGGCATTCGTCCGGTGATCGATGGGCGTCGTATGGGCGTGCGAGAATCGCTCGACGTGCAAACCATGAATATGGCAAAAGCCACCGCCGCGTTGATTACCGAAAAACTCCGTCATGCCAACGGTGCAAATATTGAGTGTGTGATTGCGGATACCTGCATTGCCGGCATGGCGGAGTCCGCCGCCTGCGAAGAAAAATTCAGCAGCCAGAACGTTGGCGTCACCATTACCGTAACGCCGTGCTGGTGTTACGGCAGTGAAACCATCGATATGGATCCCCTGCACCCGAAAGCCATCTGGGGCTTCAACGGCACGGAACGTCCGGGAGCGGTTTATCTGGCTGCGGCGCTGGCCGCACACAGCCAGAAAGGCCTTCCCGCATTCTCCATTTATGGTCATGACGTTCAGGATGCCAACGACACCTCGATTCCTGCCGACGTTGAAGAAAAACTGCT
>NZ_JAGFPF010001464.1:0-535 GCF_025962695.1 Candidatus Symbiopectobacterium sp. NZEC135
AACCGATGCCACGGTGCAGGCACTGGCAACACAGCACGATTTACATGCCGTTAAGGCTATCGGCCTGACAGGGCAAATGCATGGCGCTACCCTGCTGGATAAACAGCATCGGGTGTTGCGCCCCGCGATGCTGTGGAACGATGGACGCAGTGCCGCCCAGTGCAACACGTTGGAACAACAGGTGCCGGACTCGCGTCAGATTACCGGCAATCTGATGATGCCGGGCTTTACTGCCCCCAAACTGAAATGGGTTCAGGAACACGAGCCCGCGTGTTTTCGACAAATTGACAAGGTTCTGTTACCCAAAGACTACCTGCGCTGGCGTATGACGGGTGAATTTGCCAGCGACATGTCGGATGCCGCCGGTACCCTGTGGCTGGATGTCGGTAAACGGGACTGGAGTGATGCGTTGCTCGCCGCCTGTTCGCTCGATCGCACGGCAATGCCTGGCTTGTTTGAAGGCAATCAGATAACCGGCTACCTTTCTGACGCACTGGCACAGCGTTGGAACATGAATAGCGTCCCGGTGGTTGCC
>NZ_JAGFPF010001466.1:0-535 GCF_025962695.1 Candidatus Symbiopectobacterium sp. NZEC135
AGCACGAAGGGGTGGAGCTGTTAGCCTATTCGCCCCTCGCCTTTGGCACATTAACCGGGAAATATCTGAATGGCGCGCAGCCTGCCGGTGCGCGCAATACGCTGTTCAGTCGTTTTGTGCGCTACAGCGCGCCGCACACCCAGCAAGCTATTGCCGAATACGTGGCGCTGGCACAACGTCACGGGCTGGATCCGGCACAGATGGCGTTGGCGTTTGTGCGTCAGCAGCCGTTCGTCGCCAGTACCATTCTGGGGGCAACCACGCTTGAACAACTCGACATCAACCTTGCCAGCCTTGAAGTGCAATTGAATGCCGACGTGCTGGCTGAGCTGGAAGAGATTCACCGCCGTTTTACCATCCCGGCACCTTGATGCGCGGCTAAAATATCGATCAAGGCCCAGCATGTTGGGCCTTTTTTTCGCCTAAAGTGTCCCGGTGCCACCGTCTGAACACCAGACCTGCCCCGAGGTGTAGCTACAGGCTTTCGACGCCAGTGTCACGTAAAGCGGCGCGATCTCTGCCGGCTGCCCGGATC
>NZ_JAGFPF010001463.1:0-535 GCF_025962695.1 Candidatus Symbiopectobacterium sp. NZEC135
AAACTATCTTTCGCTGTTTGGCTACCGTGCCGATGAGATTTGTGGCTGGGATCACCGTCAATTTTGCTTTCCTGCGTTTGCCGACAGCCCGGCGTATTCCGCATTTTGGGACAGTCTGCGTCAAGGCGCGCCCCATTCCGATCTGGTTGAGCGTCAGCGCCGCGATGGGGCGCAACTCTGGCTTGAAGCCACTTACATTCCGGTGCGTGACGACGGCGGCGAGGTGCAGCATATTCTGAAAATCGCCATGGATGTCAGCGTCAGAGTCCAGCACGAACATGACCAGAATGAGCGCCTGCGGCGTTTGTCACTGGTGGCTGATGCCACGGATACCGCGGTGCTGATCAGCGATGCGCAGTGGCAGATTATCTATGTCAACGTTGGTTTCGTGCATATGTTTGGCTGGACGGCAGACGAAGCGATAGGGCAAAGGCCGATAGCCCTGATTTCGCCCCAACAAGATAGCGTGATGGTGGAGGGGCTACGCACCATTTTGCGTTCTGGCAAACCGTTCGAGCGGGAAGAGGTTCTGGTC
>NZ_JAGFPF010001465.1:0-535 GCF_025962695.1 Candidatus Symbiopectobacterium sp. NZEC135
TTGTTCCGCCAGACTATCGGCTTGCTGGGTGGTGATATCGCGCTTGAGTGCGGTCAACGTCTCTTGCAGCGGTTGACGTTGGGCCGCAGGGAGATTGTTGATATAAGCGAGCGCCGCCTGTGGCGATTGGCGGCCATAGAGGGCGGCCATGCCGCGAATCGCACCGCTGTTAGTGGGTTCCCGCTGTAATGCCTGCTGATAAAAACGCTTGGCGGCGGCGTCATCCTGTCGTGCGCCAGCTACGTCACCGAGCCCGACAAGGGCGTAGGCATCATTGCTGTCCACCTGTTGGGCCTGCTGATAGTGCTGTTGCGCCTGCGCCAGATTATTGGCTTTCAGTGCGCGATCGCCAGCATCAATTTCCAGCCAGTAGCGGGTGCTTTTAATGAGCGCATCCCATTTGTCGCTGTTTTCATTATTGATGTCGGCCGTTTTCGCTTGCTGGAACAGTGCCAAGGCTTTGGGGCGATCGCCGCTGCGCATATACGCCATGCCCAGTGCACCAATCAGGTTGGGATCGTCGGGGGTTTCGGTC
>NZ_JAGFPF010000146.1:0-3747 GCF_025962695.1 Candidatus Symbiopectobacterium sp. NZEC135
TGGCGGGTAAGGCGCGGGTGAGCGCTGAGTGGTTGGCACCGTTGCCACAGGGTTCAGGCGCCAGGCATGTGATGGCGATTGGTACGGCTGGGTTTACCGCGATGCTCTGCGTCGAGGCGGTGTTACACCACGGAGTGAAACCGGAGGACGGTCCGGTGCTGGTGACCGGTGCCAGCGGCGGCGTAGGCAGCTGTGCGGCATTGATTCTGGCGCAGTTGGGTTATCAGGTGGTGGCTTCCACGGGCCGCCCGGCAGAGGCTGACTGGCTGCGCAACGAGGTGGGCGTGAGTGAGGTTATCGATCGTGCCGAGTTGAGTGCACCGGGTAAACCGCTGCAAAAAGAGCGCTGGGTGGCGGCGGTGGATACCGTGGGCAGCCATACGCTGGCGAACGTGTGTGCCAGCATTCAGTACGGCGGTATCGTTGCCGCCTGTGGCATGGCGCAAGGGCTGGATCTCCCGGCAAGCGTTGCGCCGTTTATCCTGCGCAACGTCGCCTTGCAAGGTATCGACAGCGTGATGGTCAGTACGGAGAAACGCCCGGCGCTGTGGGAAAAAGCCTGCAAATACCTGCCGATGGCAAAACTGGCTGCGTTAACCACGGAGTATCCGCTGACGCAGGCCATTGATGTTGCCGAAGCGCTGTTAGCGGGCAAAGTGCGGGGCCGTGCCGTGATCAAGTGCTGATAGCCAGTGATTTTCGACCCGCCTGATCCTGGGCGGGTTATCTCTTTTTCCCTTTCTCTCGCTTTCGTCGTGAATCGTCCTGTTTTGCATCTCGTTGTATCCTCCCGCTGAAAATAAATAGCGCCTAGCCAACCCGTCAGGTTTTTTTGAATGTGCAGCACGCGAAAAATACTGTGATGCAGCAATGATATTATGTTTAAAAATGAAATTCATGATTTTCAATTTGAAATATTGACGTGTTTTATACCCGATGAAAATGTGAATAACATCACTTTGTCGTGGACGCTGTAAAAACAGATAAAAATATAAAGTTATATTTTTCAATGAATTGAATTTTGATTTTTATGATGTTCTGTTTCTGGCATGGCATGTGCTCTTAAAGGGGAAACCCACACAGGAGATTGTTACATGTCGTATAAGATTTTACTTCCGCAAGAAATCATGCGGGAAGGAAGAGAATATCTCGAAAGCCGCGGCTATCAACTTATTGATGGTTCAGGGATGGAAGAAGCGGATATCATCCGCGATATTGCTGATTGCGATGGCATTATTGTTCGCTTGTCTAAAATGTCGGATCGCGTATTTGACGCTGCCAAAAAACTGAAAGTTGTCGCACGACATGGCGCTGGCTATGACACTGTCGATTTAGAATCCGCAAAACGCCACGGTGTCACCGTACTGAATGCGCCAGTGGCGAATAGCATGTCGGTCGCTGAATTAGCGATATTTTATATGCTGCACTGCTCGCGTAATTTTAAACTGGTTGAAGAAAAAATGCTCAGTGAATATTACTGGGCAAAATTGCGTACGCCGAAAGTCGAACTTGATGGTAAAACGCTGGGCCTGGTCGGTGTCGGTAATATTGGTTCTCGCGTTGCCCTGAAGGCATTACATGGCTTCAACATGAACGTTATTGCCTACGATCCGTATAAAACACAGGAACAAATGCCGGAAGGCGTTGAATTGACCAATGACTTCGATCGTATTTTCCAAGAGAGCGATTTTGTTTCACTGCATTGTCCGGCAACCGCAGAAACGTTCGATTTTGTTGGTGAAAAACAGTTCTCAATGATGAAACCTACCGCGTATTTCATTAATACCGCACGCGGAAAATTGGTTGATGAAAAAGCGCTATACCACGCGTTATCCACTCAGCGTATTGCAGGTGCGGGGGTTGATGTATTAAAGAAAGAGCCGTTCGATCCCGAAGACCCGATTTTTACATTAAGCAATATCGTTATTGCTCCACATATTGGTGCTGCAACAAAAGAAGCAACCGATCGCGCATCGCTGCATTCCGCCATCGGTGTGGATGAAGTGCTGTCTGGCAAAAAACCATCCTGGCCGGTACCGGGATTTTAAGGAGAATAACGTGTCTATTGGTAATCGTATTTTTACCCAACGCCCTGCTTTCGATATTGAACTGCTGCAACATTACGAACAACTGCCTGCGGCAAATATCGCTGATACCATGAATAGAATTGCGGTGCTGGGTAATGGCATCAAACGTATTTCTTCGCCGAAAAAGCCGATTATGGCGGGTTATGCCATCACCGTGAAGGTGCGCGCTGGCGATACTGGATATGGCCTCAGAGCATGATGTGATTGTTGTCTCCAATGAAGGCGACCGCTCGCGCGCGCTGATGGGAGAGATCATGGTGGCCTATGCGCACTGCACCAAGAAAATCGCCGGTATCGTGCTCGATGGGCCGATCCGTGATGTTGACGCGCTTTCCGTGCTCGACTTTCCTCTGTTTGCTACCGGTTCTAACCCCGCCGGGCCTTTCAAAGAAGGACCGGGCGAAGTGAATACCCCGATTGCGGTGGGTGGCGTGGCGGTGTGTCCTGGCGATCTTATCGTGGGTGATGCCGATGGCGTCATTGTTATTCCGCTGAAAGATGCTGCCACCCTGTTGGATAAAGCCAAAGAGTACTCAAAATTCGATGCGAGCAAAGTGGATGCCGCCAAAAATGGCACGGCGAATCGCGCATGGGTGAAAAAATCGTTGGAAGCCAAAGGCGTTGAGTTTATCAACGACATCTTTCGTTAATTCCTTCTAATAAATAAAAGCCACACGGACGGGGTATCTGGCCGCGTGGCTTTATAAGTAAAGGTATTGTTACTATGCTTTATCTTAAACTCTTGCCCATTATATTTTTCCCCGTCTTGTTTTGGGTAATACCGCACCCAACCGGCGTCTCAGCAGACACCTGGCATATGGTGGGTATTTATTTGGCCATGCTGTGTGGATTGGTACTACGCCCATTTACCGATTCCGTCATTATGCTGATTATTCTTGGCTTTGCATCATTGGTTATTTCCCCTGGCCCGCTGTTTGCCGGATTCGGCAGCCCAATGGTGTGGTTTATTATCAGCGCCTTTATTATCTGTAAGGCATTCGTTATTACCGGGCTAGGTAAACGTATTGCCTATATGTTATTAAAGCGATATGGCAAAAATACCCTGACGCTCGGCTATTTGATGATGGTAACGGATACCATTCTTGCGCCAGCTACCGGCTCGAATATGTCCCGCTCAGGGGGGATCACCTACCCTATTTTCAGAAACATTGCCGAAGCGCTGGGTTCAACACCTGAAGCCGGAAGTCGTAAAATTGGTGCCTACCTGACCATTCTGATGTACGTGGTTTCCATGGGAACCTCGAGCCTGTTTTTAACCGGTATGGCGACTAACTCCATTACCGTGTCTCTTGCCAATGAGATAATGAAGGTCAATCTCGAATGGATGGTGTGGTTCAAAGCGGCGGTAGTTCCTGCCGGTCTGGTGCTGGTATTGGCACCCTGGATTCTCTATAAGATTTATGCACCAGAATTAAAGATCATTGCCAACGTTAATGAGATTGCTGAAAAAGGATTGGCGGAGTTAGGCCCGGTAAAACGTGAAGAAAAGCTGCTGATTGTCTTCTTTATTCTGGGGGTACTGGGATGGATGACGGGATCGGTGACCGGTATTGATTTTATCCCGGTCGGCCTGGCCTTTTTGGCGTGTTTGCTGCTGTTTCGTGTGCTGACGTGGAATGACGTTGTCAGGGAGAAGTCT
>NZ_JAGFPF010001468.1:0-534 GCF_025962695.1 Candidatus Symbiopectobacterium sp. NZEC135
ACGGGTTTGCGCTCGCGGCTCTGCGTGGGTATCGGCCAGCGCGATATTCAGGCCGTCCGCCAGGCCGATGGCCGCGACGCCCAGCCCAATCGGGCCGCCGCCCACCACCAGTACGCTGTCGCCCGGTACACATTCAGCGCGACGGACGGCGTGAGCGCTGATGGCAAAGGGTTCAATCAGCGCAGCAGCGGCCGGATCGATACCTTCTGCCAGCAGCACGTTGCTTTCCGGCACAGCGATATATTCCACCATGCCGCCGTCCTGATGTACGCCGATAACCGAGATATTTTCGCAGCAATTCGGACGATGATTTAAACAGGCACTGCACGTGTTACAAGAGAGATAAGGAATAACCGCAGCCTGCTGGCCAATATGAAAACGAGTGACATTATTTCCTATGGAAACAATATCACCGCAAATTTCATGACCGAGTACGCGAGGATAATTAAAAAAAGGCTGCTTCCCCGCCCAGGCATGAATGTCGGTGCCGCATATGCCGACCGTTTTGACTTTTAATAATACTTCGTTTTCCGC
>NZ_JAGFPF010001467.1:0-534 GCF_025962695.1 Candidatus Symbiopectobacterium sp. NZEC135
TGCCCTCTGTGACTCGGCTCTCCTTTGCATTTTTATTCAGATGCCATATTTACCCTAAAGCCATAGCGTGCTGGTTAATGGTGCAATGGTCACAGCGCAATGTGACGCAGGCGGGAGAGAGTAAATGTCTAAGTTGGAAGTATGCTGTTACAGCGTTGATTGCGCACTTACGGCGGAACTGGCGGGAGCCGACCGCATTGAACTCTGTGCAGGCCAGCGTGAGGGCGGACTGACGCCCAGCTATGGTGTTCTGGCAGAGGCACGGAGCAGGGTTCGGCTGCCGGTGCATCCGATTGTACGCCCGCGCGGCGGGGATTTCTGCTACAGCGACAGTGAGTTTCGTACCATTCAGTATGATATTCAGCGCATTAAAGAAATGGGTTTTCCCGGCGTGGTGGTCGGTGTGTTGGATGAAGAAGGGCATATCGATCTGCCGCGCATGAAAGCCGTGATGGCGCTCTGTGAGGGGATGGCGGTGACATTCCATCGCGCCTTCGATCTGTGCTTGAATCCCCACATGGCGCTGCAACAGCT
>NZ_JAGFPF010001471.1:0-533 GCF_025962695.1 Candidatus Symbiopectobacterium sp. NZEC135
CATTCAGCGCCAGAATGTTGGTTGGGAAGGCAATACCATCGATCACATTGGTGATATCCGCGATTTTTTGCGAGCTGTCGGAGATCTGGTTCATGGTGATCACCACATGGCTGACTTTTACCCCGCCTTTGTCTGCCGTCTCTGACGCCTCTTTTGCCACCTGCGCCGCCTGCCGCGCGCTGTGTGAATTCTGTTTTACCGTGGCGGTCAACTGTTCCATGCTGGCCGCGGTTTCGCCCAGCGACGCCGCCTGCTGCTCGGTGCGCGATGAAAGATCGTTGCTGCCTGCCGAGATCTCGCTGGCACCGGTATAAATTGACTGCGCGCTGTCACGCACCGCGCTTACCGTATCAATCAGTGAACGCTGCATATGATGCAAACCGGTGGCAAGCTGGCTCATCTCATTTCGTCCTTGAACGTCAATCGATTGCGTCAGATCGCCTTTGGCAATCGCGTTGATATGGCGCATCAGCGCATGCAGCGGTTGCAGCAGAATACGCTGCAATCCGACCCAACTGAGCACAATCACCAAT
>NZ_JAGFPF010001470.1:0-533 GCF_025962695.1 Candidatus Symbiopectobacterium sp. NZEC135
GTTAGCGAGCCGTGAATATCTGAGGCAAACATCAACTTCATGGTGATCCCCGAAAAAAAACACTACGCGATGCGGCAAAGTGTAACAAAATTACCGTACGCATCTCTTATCCTTTTTTCATTTAGCAGGTGGGTGTCGCACGATTACACACATCAATGTGCTGAGGATAGAGGACCAAGGCCGTCGCTCAACCAGCGGTAAGCACCGCATAAAAAAAACGTACTGAACACTCCCTGTTCAGTACGATCCTGAGTTACAGAATCCGTGTCACAGACACGCGGATAATAGCAAATTGAACAATCTCGCCCTTCTGCCCGATGCAGCGCGCAGGGGAAAGCGAATCACCATCATGCTGCAAAGCGCATACCAACGCCGAAAAAGCGTACCGACGTTGAAATTACGCGGGCAACATGAACCGCTTTGCGCTTCAGGCTGCGCTGTTTTGCAGCATTTCGCCCCATAATGCAGCAGGGTTTGCCAATCCCAAGGGCAGCGTGGCGTACTGAAATGCAGCGTTTTTTTACCAGATAGTC
>NZ_JAGFPF010001469.1:0-533 GCF_025962695.1 Candidatus Symbiopectobacterium sp. NZEC135
GTAATCGTGTCGCCGTCGATCGCCTCGATTTTCCCTTCCGCCTGGTAGGTGGGGGACGCGCTGGCCGCCGGGGTATCCTGTTTAGGTTGATCGTCTGCCATTTGTGGCAGTGCACTTTTCAGGCTCGCTTCTGAATCAATCAGGAATTGGCCGGACGTAACCACCGACTGGCCCGCGTTAAGGCCGTGAGTAACTTCTACCCAACCATTTTGGCTACGGCCTGTTTTCACTTCGACCGGCGTGAAGTGACCGTTACCGTCAGCCAGCAGTACTCGATTGTGCGTGCCAGTGGTGATGAGTGCTTCGTCGGGAATAGCGACCACGGGAGACGTGGTGATGGGATGCGTCAGTGTCACGTTGAGGATCATGCCAGGTTTGAGTAAGTGCTCTGGATTTTCCAGTGTCAGCCTGGCCTTTAGCGTGCGCGTTGAGGCTTCCAGATTGGGCAACAGTTCGTCCACCTTGCCATGAAAGGTTTTCCCCGGCCAACTGTCCGTGCTGGCACTGATGTCACTTCCGCGCGACAGTAGGCT
>NZ_JAGFPF010001511.1:0-523 GCF_025962695.1 Candidatus Symbiopectobacterium sp. NZEC135
AGCCTATGCGGGCATCGTGGGGGATATTGGCAACCAGACCAGCGCGCTGAAAATCAATAACACTTCACAGCAAAATGTGGTGAAACAGTTAACGGCCGAGCAGCAATCGGTGTCTGGGGTAAACCTGGACGAAGAATATGGCGATTTGATGCGTTACCAGCAGTATTACATGGCAAACGCGCAAGTGATTAAAACCGCACAGGCACTTTTTGACGCGCTGCTCACCATGCGCAGCTAATTGGCGATCGAATAAAGAGGAATTTATACCATGCGTTTAAGCACCAGCATGATATATCAGCAGAATATGAACGGTATTCTGAATGGTCAGTCCATTTGGCAAAAGGCCGGTGAGCAGTTGGCCACGGGCACCAAGGTAACTACACCTTCAGACGATCCTATCGCTGCTTCTCAGGCTATCATGATCGGTCAGGCGCAGGCGGAAACGGATCAGTTCACGCTCGCCAGAACGTTCTCTCGTCAGAACATGTCACTGGAGTTGTCGGTGTTGGGAAGTATCGTTGAC
>NZ_JAGFPF010001474.1:0-532 GCF_025962695.1 Candidatus Symbiopectobacterium sp. NZEC135
TACACGAGAACATCAACCTGACATCGGTGTTTGTGACGCACGATCAGGAAGAGGCGATGGAAGTTGCTGACCGTATTGTGCTGATGAATAAAGGGGTTATCGAGCAGATTGGCTCGCCTGCTGAGGTGTATAACCACCCGGCCAGTGAGTTTGTCTATCACTTCCTGGGTGACAGTAATCGCCTGAAAGTGGCGCACAGTGAGAAACCTATCCTGTTCCGCCCTCATGAAGTGGCGATCGCTTCCGAAGCGCGAGAAGGGTTTCAGCCGGTGGTAGTGCGAGATATTCGTCCATTGGGGGCATTGACCCGTCTGTCGCTGAAAGTTGAAGGTGAACCCGAACTGATCGAAGCCGAAGTGGCACAGGATGATATCAACCTCAACGGCTTGAAACGTGGCGATGTTATCCAGTTCAAACCCAAAGTGTATAACCACGATTGGGAAATCTAAACGACAGCTACCGTTTCGAAAAAAAGACCAAACGGTTCATAAAAAAACGCCCGCAATCGCGGGCGTTTTTCATTCAATTTCTT
>NZ_JAGFPF010001473.1:0-532 GCF_025962695.1 Candidatus Symbiopectobacterium sp. NZEC135
ACATCGTTTTGCGGCGGGATCACCACCGTAGTTTTGAACTTACGCGGCAGATAGGTCGCCCCGAGGATCGGCTCTTCATCGGTGGTAGCGACCTTCTCCTGATCCAGCCAGATCTCGGCGTAGGCACGGGTACGCGGCAGCAGATGCTCAGAGATCTTCTTCGCCCAGTCATAGGCTTGCTGATGCAGCTCGGATTCCACCGGATTAGAAGTACAGAGTACGTTACGGTTCACATCGTTGGCGGTCGCCAGCGCATCCAGCCCCAGATGATTGAGCATTTGGTGCGCCGGTTTCACGTTCGGCTTCAGGATACCGTGAAACTGGAAGGTCTGGCGGTTAGTAATACGAATGCTGCCATAGAGCGTGCTCTCGGCGGCAAATTTATCGATCCCTAACCACTGCTCCGGCGTCATCACGCCGCCGGGCAAACGGCAGCGCAGCATCATGGCATGACGCGGCTCCAGCTTTTGCTCGGCACGCTCCGCGCGAATATCGCGGTCATCCTGTTTGTACATGCCGTGAAAACGGCTCA
>NZ_JAGFPF010001476.1:0-531 GCF_025962695.1 Candidatus Symbiopectobacterium sp. NZEC135
CATGCGGAAAACAGAGCGCTCACCAAACAGGATTTGCAGGAAGCGAAAACCCTAAAACCCCTATTGATAGACGGGTTGACAAGAGAGTTTATCAAGCAAGGCTTTCCCGAAAAAGAGGCAAGAACGCACGCTAAACAAGCCTTTGCAACGGGTTTGCGCGAGGTGCTAAACACCCGGAAATGGGAAACGGTTGATACCCGCTTTCAACACAACAATGTGGACTATCGCTGCAAGCTTACGCCCGCCGGACAGATGAAGCAGGGAGGAAATGACGTTTTTCATACCCCTTACAATGACAAGGGGGTCGCTTCCTCTTCCTCGCAGGAAACCGCGCATGCCACGAATTTATGGCTATCCGAATTCAGCGTCCTCGGTGAAAAGGGATCAACACAACGGCTATTTAGCGGAATACGTCACGGCACTTTGTCTCCTTACGGTTTGGCAAAAAATTCAGATGCGCGCTATTTCGGTGCGCAAACCCGCGCCATGGAAGTAGTGACCGCTGCGCTTTTCGCTCGCCCTGAGCTGCTG
>NZ_JAGFPF010001475.1:0-531 GCF_025962695.1 Candidatus Symbiopectobacterium sp. NZEC135
TTGGGCTCCTGGCGGTTGTGGCGATTGCCACACTGGTGATGCTGCTGTGGAATGCCTTGCTGCCCGCCATTTTTGGCGTCCAAAGCATTGGCTTTTTCCAGGCGCTGGGGCTGCTGATCCTGTGTAAGATACTGTTTGGTGGCATCGGCTATCGCGGATTTTTTGGCCGCCACGGGCGCGAAATGCGTGAGCGTTGGTTAGCCATGAGTCAGGAACAGCGTGACGCCTTTTTCCACCAACGGGGATTTGGCCCACAGGGGGACCACTGCGGTCACCGTTTTCATCACGGCCCTTTCGCGCACCGTCGTGGTAGACATCAAGCGTGTCATGACAGTCAGGATGACGCCCCGGTGCCAAGCGAAAAACCCGCCGACCAAAGCGGAAAAACGGAGTAATGGCGAACGCCATGCAAAGGCAAAACGTTCTGCTCACCGCGCTGGAAGCCTGTCAACGACGACTGCGTGCGTTTATTGCCCGACGCACGCGCAACACGGCGGAAGCGGAAGATATCTTTCAGGAAATCAGCTATCG
>NZ_JAGFPF010000147.1:0-3700 GCF_025962695.1 Candidatus Symbiopectobacterium sp. NZEC135
CCGGTTCAGACACCAGACGCAGTGACCAGACAGGCGCCATCGGTTCAGCATCGAGCCAGTCACCAGACAAGGGGAGGGCAGTTTCCAGATCCAGCACGCCGTCATCTCCAACGTCAAACACCGCATCACTGTGCCAGATACTGCCATCCGTATGGGTAAAATCGGCCATAAATCGCACCCGGCCAGGGGCAAGTCCGTCAGCACGAATCTTACGCGACACATCAATCAGGCCATCCGGCGTATCTATTCTTAGCGTCGCGCTCATTTGGCTTCCTCCGCCCGGATTTTCAAGGCCTCCTTATCGAAGTCATCAAATGCCGCAATGAATGCGTTAGAAAAAATACGTTCTACTGGCACATCTGCTTTTGGAAACTCCCCATTTTTTGCCATAGCGCTGATTGCCGCTCGGATCACCGGCAGATCGTACTCCCCTGGCGTACGGCGTGAGCCATCTTCCCGATACAACGTGCGTTGCAAACGACGGGAGAGTAGCGTCTTTGCCTCCTCTAGCCCTTTGCCTTCCGCATCAGCAGGTTTGCTTTCGGGATATTGACGCCAAAAAGCCCGCACGCAGAACTCAGGGTTCACATCACAGACGTATTGTGCTTCGGTATAGGCAAGACCGAAGCGCCGAAGCAGATCGGGATGTTCTTTAAAGGTATCCTCATGCGCGATAAAACCGTTGCCAGGGTTTTCCTGAAAGACATCGGGGTATGCAATACGGCGGATTTTTGTTCCGGTAAACTCAAAAATATCGCCCCAACTGCTGTTATAGTTCAGCGCATCCACCTGCTTGCTGCGCAGTGCCTGAAAGCCGGAACCCAGCACACCAACAGCAACAAACTCAACGTTTTTACCCGGCTCAAGACCGGCTACCCGTAAAGCAGCACGGCTGTTTGGTATCGTGCCCCACGTCAGTGCGCCAACACCGATTTTTTTATCCTTCAAATCAGATAACGTTTTAATGGGAGAATCCGCCAGCACGGTATATTCCATCGTCTGGGCGGGAGTGCCGTTATAAAAATAACGCAGTGGTAACGGATCTTTCCCGTTGAAATAACTTGAAATTACGGGTTCCGATACAGGATAACCAAAAGTAACCCGTTTGCTGGCCACCTGCGGCAGCAATGCACCTGCACCTTGAAATACAATCAGTTTGACAGACAGATTCTGTTCTTTAAACAACCCCAGTTCCTGGGCTGCAGCATAAGGCGCTCCGTCATGGACCGCTGGCGGGATCGCTAATGCGATAGTCACTTCATCCAGAGCTTGCGCCTGGGAAACACCCATAAATATGAGAGATAATAACGACCACTTCAAACGCATATACGCCCCTTGCTCAATAGGTTTCCTGTGGGGAAAGGTAAAACGGTGGCCTGCAAATCAGAACGAATAACTTTATCTAATAATGTGCATATCTTGGATGAAGTGAGATGCCCACAGTGGGCTGCAAAAAAATGCTGAATATCTTTTATATATCTACTGAGCACCTCAGTTAATGCAAATAATAACATTCCATTGCTGATTTAATTATTAGTTTAGTCCTCGGCACTGCGACAGAATGCGTCCATTAAGGTATTCAACGTGACGCTGTGAGATGCTCACAGAGGTGAATTGAGAGGACCGGAGTGACCCATTCCCTATCTTTAAGCGACCATGTTTATCACACGATTCGTCGCGATATTCTAACGTGTCGTCTGTTGCCAGGATCGCTGGTAACAGAGTCCGAAATGATGGAGCGCTACCCGTCAGGGAAAAGCACCATCAGGTTGGCACTGACTCGCCTGAGCCAGGAAAAACTGGTGATTTCACGCCCGCGCAAGGGTTACCGTATTGCCCCAGTGACACTGCAAGATGTGGAAGAAATCTTCACCATCCGCGCCGCGCTGGAACCACTCGCCGCGCGTCTGGCTGTCGGCAAAGTCGATATTGATTTACTCAAAACACTTGAAGCACAGTGCCGAGTTGAAGTTGCTGCACCGCTATCGACGCGAATTGATGTGTTTATGAACGCCAATAAGCGATTTCATTTAACCATTGTCGAAGCCACGGGTAACAGCCATTTAATCCGCACCCTTTCAGGGTTAATGGATGAAATGGCGCGACTGGTGGCCTTGGGTTTTAATGTGCAACGCGTTAAGCCAGAAATAAAACACGATCATAATGCCATGATTGATGCGTTTATTGCCGGTGATGTTAAACGGGTCGAATTTATCGCTCGCCGTCATATTGAAACATTCCAAGCCATGACATTGGAAAAAATCTACGCCACGTTAAGTAAAGAAGGCACGCTATTACCCGTATTGCCACGGGAGATATTTGAATGAATACTTCCTTACTTTCCGCCACAAAAGACAGCATTGAATTACGCGGCGTCAGTAAATCTTTTGCCAGCCAGAAGGTACTGGAAAGAATATCGCTGACGATTAAAGAAGGTGAAATTGTTGCGCTATTAGGCGCATCGGGTGGCGGTAAAAGTACGCTATTAAACCTCATGTCGGGTCTATTACCTGCCGACAGTGGCGATATCGTCATTCAGGGTGTCCCTGCCAGGCAGTTTCAGCACTGGCAACGCATTGCCTATCTGTTTCAGGAAGATCGCTTACTGCCGTGGCGAACCGTTGAACAGAACGTGCATTTTGGCTTGGAAAACAGTGCACTCAGCAAACAGGAGCGCCGTCGACGCGTGGCTGACGCGCTGACGCTGGTTGGCCTTTCCGCTTTTGTTCACCATTGGCCACATCAATTATCCGGGGGCATGCGCAGCCGCGTAGCGCTGGCACGCAGCCTGGTGGTTCAGCCGCAAATTCTGCTGATGGACGAACCTTTTTCACGCCTCGATCCCCAAACCCGCGGCTCTATGCATGAGGAATTACTGCGTATCCAGGCACTGACCGGTATGACCGTTGTGCTGGTAACCCATGATGTGGAAGAGGCGGTGGTACTGGCAGATCGCGTAGTCATTCTGAAACCACAACCAGGGCGCATCCATCTTGAAGCCACGCTGCATCTTCCGCGCCCGCGTGTTGCCACCCACCCTGACGTGAACGAACAGATTCGACTACTGCGTCTTGAGGTATGAGATGAAACTATTTTCGCGCACCTTCAGCCTGCTCCTGCAACGACTGGTATTACTGGCGATATTCCTTTTCGCATGGTGGCAAGGGTCACTGCATCTTCCGACGTTTGTATTACCCAGTCCCAGCAGCACCTTGCAGGCATTGCTCTCTCTGTGGCAGGGAGAAACGCTCCTGCACGACATCAAAGTGACATTCGGCCGCGTTGTCTCTGGTTTTGTACTGGCTGCACTGGTAGGCACCGTCTTCGGCCTGGTACTGGGTGCCAGCCAGCGTGTGGCTCGCTTTTGTGAGCCGCTGTTAGCGGTATTTAACACGGTATCGTCTGCTATCTGGGCCATTTTCGCCATCATCTGGTTCGGCATTTCTGATGCCACCACCATTTTTGTGGTGTTTATGACGGCGATGCCGCTGATCCTCACCAATGTCTGGCAAGGCGCGCAAAACGTCGAAGCGCAGTATGTCGAATTGGCGCATAGCTTCCGAATGAACCGCTGGCAGACGCTGCACAAAATCTATCTCCCCACCATTATGCCCTACTTCTTTTCGGGGGCCCGGCTGGCATTTGGTTTCGGCTGGCGCGTATCGCTGGTGGCAGAAACGCTGGGGTCATCGGACGGCAT
>NZ_JAGFPF010001478.1:0-530 GCF_025962695.1 Candidatus Symbiopectobacterium sp. NZEC135
TCGCGCATGGTGGTCGATCTTAATCGCCCTGCCGACGATACGCCGCTTTACGCCAGCGCCACCACCGGACTGTTTCCCAGCACTTTGTTTGACGGCACGCCTACTTTTGTCGCGGGTAAAACACCGACGCCCGAGCAGCGTAACAGCTACCTGCAACATATCTGGCAGCCCTATCACCAGCAAATCCAGCAAGAACTCGCTCGTCTGAAAGCGCGTTACGGCTATGCACTGCTGTTCGATGCCCACTCCATCGCCTCACACATTCCGCGCCTGTTTGACGGCAAGCTGCCCGATTTGAATATCGGCACCAACGGTGGCGAAAGTTGTTCCAGCGCGGTGGAAGCCGCAATACGCGCGTGCTGTGACGCGCAGGATCAATACCGTTGGGTGATTAACGGGCGTTTCAAGGGCGGCTACATCACTCGCGCCTACGGGCAACCCGCGCAGCAGCAACATGCAGTGCAGTTGGAACTGGCACAGTGTAACTACATGGAAGAGCAAGCGCCCTTTGCCTGGCATGCAGAGAAAGC
>NZ_JAGFPF010001477.1:0-530 GCF_025962695.1 Candidatus Symbiopectobacterium sp. NZEC135
CCCCTTTAACGAAATAACAAACATCCCGGCTTTCTTGCTGATCTTTGCACCTTGTGCACACCATGCATCAGCGATTCTGAAAAAATCGTCGGTAGTCACGGAATAATCAAGAAGGACTTTGCTGGCGGTACCGGAAGAGAGCAACTGTTCAGCTTCGCTGGTACTTTTGGCATGAAGGGTTATCATTTTTTCATCTCCAGAGGGCCGTGCCACCATTATGTGTATAAATGATGACACTATGATGACGGCGAAAGGGAGAATGTGTGTTAAATAAAAAAGCCAGCGCGTCGCTGGCTTGATAACCGAAGCGTAACGAAGGATAGATTATCCGCGCAGGCGTGATGCAACGGCGGCAACGCGTGCACCATACTGCTTCGCGGTTTCCAAATCACCGGAAGGGATATCATCTGCCGGGCCATCGGAAGGCGATTGCACCAGAAGACCCACAGAGCCACCCAGGTTGTTAACATCTTCGCGTGTAGCCGTTTTGGTGTTAGCGGGCAGTAAGCCCAGACTCACCCACAGACCAC
>NZ_JAGFPF010001480.1:0-530 GCF_025962695.1 Candidatus Symbiopectobacterium sp. NZEC135
TTAAGCAGCACCAGACATGGATAACAAAAGCAGAGGTTGAACATCTGTGGGCAGTGTAAGGGAATAACGGCGATGAACTTTGATTTACATCACATTACATGCGATTGTTTTTAACAATAAGTGACATTGTTTTTACAACTAATTTGCGAGATGTTCAAAACTGACCAAGGATATGCGTTGTACTGGGGAGCGTGAAACTGGGGGGAACAGGCGACGATGGGAGAGAATCAGTAGTCGAATAGCGCAGCTAATGAAGTACCGAGCCCTGCGGCGATGATACTGATGATTTCTAAGGTTGGGTTTCTGATACCACGTTCAATACCGCTTAAGTAAGTACGATCCAGATTACATCTACTGGCCAATGCCATCTGCGTGAGCCCTGCCTGAACGCGCAACGTTTTAATGCGTTGTCCAAAGAGCCGGGTCGTATCTCCGGTGTTCTGCATGTTGGCGCTCTCCTGTCGTTGCTACCTCTGTGATTCATCATTATAACCCACCCAAAGTAGAACGTTATCTGTGCAATCTGCATT
>NZ_JAGFPF010001479.1:0-520 GCF_025962695.1 Candidatus Symbiopectobacterium sp. NZEC135
GTATTCATTATTCCAGCGCCATGCGGATGCGTCGTTACTTATCTCACAACCCTAATTGTTATGTTATAACGTAATTAAAATTTGACAGTCATGACGGTTGTGGACTGGGTGTAGGTCTATGCCGGGAAATGACAGGGTGAAAATAGGGGAGGGATATGTCGGATACAGTATCAACGATGAGGTGGGGTAAACGAATACCGCTGATTATTCTCAATGGGTTTCTCGGTGCGGGGAAAACCACATTATTACTGGTTCAAGCCCATAACGGCGACTATGCCGTTGCGGTGATTGTCAATGATATGAGCGAGTTGGATGTCGACGGCGTGCTGATTTCAAATACGGAAATTGTTTCGTCTCACCGCCAAAATATGGTCAGCATCGCCGCCGATAATATCAGTAGTGATACGGGGATTGTGAAACTCGACAACGCCATCACGCGCTTGTTAAGTAGACAAACGGGAAGTGATAAGACGCCTGATTTCATCTTGCTTGAGACCTCTGGCAGTAGTCATCCTCTTCC
>NZ_JAGFPF010001512.1:0-522 GCF_025962695.1 Candidatus Symbiopectobacterium sp. NZEC135
CGGGAATAGACGTCCCCGGCGCTCAGGTGGTGCAGTTCCATCGGCAAATCCAGGTAGGCGGAGTAGGGGTGATCGATACGCATGTCGCGTTGGAAGCCGCTGGCGCGAATCATCGGGCCCACCGGGCTGTAATCACGTGCCACCTGTGATGACAAAATGCCAATGCCCTGCGTGCGTTGCAGCATATTAGGCGTATTCAGCAGCATGTCAGAGAGTTGCATAACTTCGGTGCGCATCTCACGAAACAGCTTGATGGTTTTCAGCCTGTCCTCTTTCAGAATATCGCGGCGAATGCCGCCAATCAGGTTCAGGCCATAGGTTTTACGCGCGCCGGTCAGCATTTCGGCAATGGTCATGGATTTTTCGCGGATGCGAAAGAATTGCATAAACCCGGTATCAAAACCGACGAAGTGGCTCGACAGACCGATGTTCAGCAGGTGACTGTGCAGGCGCTCCACTTCCAGCAGAATACTGCGAATGGCGTGTGCCCGTGGCGGCACCACAATGCCCATCGCATTTTCG
>NZ_JAGFPF010001483.1:0-529 GCF_025962695.1 Candidatus Symbiopectobacterium sp. NZEC135
GTATCGTGCGCCTGATTGCCCGCCGGGTCAGTGGCAGTGGCTTTGACGTCCACCTTGCCTTCCGCCAGACCGCTCAGGTCCGCCGTGGTGCTCCACTTGCCGTCTACCACGGACACGCCGGTGACCGTCACCACCTTGCCGTTCACGTCCGTGAATGTCAGGTCAACCGTCTTCTCGCTGCTGGTGCCGCTCACTGGCGTGGCGGTGGACTCGGCGGTATTGATATAGCCGTCGTCGCCGGCAAAGTGCTCGATATCGACCGTTGGACCGGTCACGTCCAGCGTGGAGCTGGCCGTATCGTGTGCCTGATTACCCGCCGGATCGGTGGCGGTGGCCTTGACGTCCACCTTGCCTTCTGCCAGACCGCTCAGGTCCGCCGTGGTACTCCACTTGCCGTCCACTACCGTGACGTTCTTCACTTCCACGGTTTTGCCGTTGGCATCGGTAAACACCAGATCTACCGTCTTCTCGCTGCTGGTGCCACTCACTGGTGTGGCGGTGGACTCGCTGGTATTGATATAGCCGTCAT
>NZ_JAGFPF010001484.1:0-529 GCF_025962695.1 Candidatus Symbiopectobacterium sp. NZEC135
TTACTATGCCTACCTGAAAAGTGAATTGAAGGAAGCGGCGCTGATTTAAGGTGGGAAAATAAGTCAGCCCGCGAGCGCGGGCTGACTGAAGGTATTAGCGTTCAGAAGTGGCAACTTGCGGTGCCGCAGCCTGCGGTTGTACGCCCAGCGGGTTATTCCCCCAGCACTGTTCGTATTTCCAACCGGTCAACTCTTCCGCGACGGCTCTGGCGTGTACCGGCACATCGGCGATAGCGCCACCGGCCTTGATACGCTCAATCTCTTCCAGCAGGATGGCGTGATTTTCACGATCAAGTTTCATTTGCGTGGTGTAGTAGATGGCTACCAGCGCCAGCCCGATAACCCCCAGCGAGAACACGCCGACAATCGCCAGCACGGCGCTTTCAGGCTGTGCGGCATGACCAGAAACAAAACCGAACTGCGTCAGCGTCCATCCCATGGCAAACACGATAACCGAGCGCACCATTTTGCCTGCGAAAGTCATGGCACCCGCGTAGATCCCTTCACGACGGCGACCCGTGAACACTTC
>NZ_JAGFPF010001487.1:0-529 GCF_025962695.1 Candidatus Symbiopectobacterium sp. NZEC135
TAGCAAGCCGGAACCAAACAGGCGGCGTGGGAACTTATCAATCACCAACGTTGCGAAAAAAATCCCCACAGGCGCGCCAATCATAATGACAGCGGTCATAAATATCGATTTAGTGACGTCAATACCGGAGTTAACAAATATGGTGGGGATCCACACGGTAATGGTATACAGAGAGATGTTCATGGCAATCAGTACGGTAATTGCGACACAGGTTCGCCTTAACATTGTGCCTTTAAACAGATCCCAAAACGATCCCGCTTCACTTATCGGGGTATCAGCAGCATTTACCGTAGGGAGTTGTCTGAGGCTAATCTTCTTTTCATTCTCGATACTTTTTTCAATATCGCGCAGACTGTTCTCCGCCAGATCGGTGTGTCCCTTCCCCGCCAGCCAGCGCGGTGATTCAATAAAATAGACGCGCGAAAGGAACCAGGCAGCCAGCATGCCTAACCCGCCGATCAAAAACATCACGCGCCAGCTCAAGTAGGAGATCACCACCACCCCAATTGCCGCCGACAACATCGGGGCC
>NZ_JAGFPF010001486.1:0-529 GCF_025962695.1 Candidatus Symbiopectobacterium sp. NZEC135
GCCGCGATACAGGCTATTTTGCGATGACCGTGTTGAATAAGCTGGTTGGTCGCGGCCTGAGCGGCACCCACATTATCCAGCCACACGCAGCGATTGGCGATGACCGGCAAATAGCGATTTATCACCACCAATGCCGGAGTATGGGCCGCATAGCGTAAGATATCCTCCTCATCCATGCGGGGCAGGTGGGCGACAATGGCTTCACACCCCTGATTGATCAGGAAATCCAGACCTGCTTTTTCCAACTCGGAACGGTGCCCGCCGCTGCAAACCACCAACTGTACTCGGGCTTTACGCGTAGTATCTTCAATGCCCCGCGCCATGCGCGAGAAGAAGGGGTCGTCCAGGTTGCCGGTCAGCAGCCCGAGTGTCTTACCACTTCTTTTTGCCATGGCGAGTGCGGCTGCATTACGCTGGTAGTTGAACTCACGCATCGCTGTCTCAACCCGTTCCCGCGTAACCGGCTTAACGTAAACGGTATTGTTGATCACTCGGCATACCGTTGCCGCAGAAACACCCGCATGGCGGG
>NZ_JAGFPF010001482.1:0-529 GCF_025962695.1 Candidatus Symbiopectobacterium sp. NZEC135
TCTACACCGAAGTGGGCAGCCGTTTTTCCCATGATGACGGCGATCAAACGCAATATACCTTGGGCCTTCAGTGGATGTTTTGATAACCGCGCATTAACCTTTACCTTCACCTGCGATAACAAAGGTTGTCGCAGGTTTTTTTTTGCTAAACATATCCGTTTTCCGCATTTAACTTTGCTTATCGTAGCGCGCATAATTCAAAAAAATATTTCAATTAAGCTTTTATTCTCTTTTAAGAATAAGCATCGGCACCCTATTGGCTAAAGGACAGGATGATGACAACTAACACCGTGAGTAATATTGCCACATCAGAAATTACTCATGAAATTGCGCAAGATGGCGCATTTATCAGACAACAGAATCGTTTTACCACCCCTTTCGGTGATAAGCCGGGTGAACTTCCAGTAGAAAAGGATCGTTATCGTCTGCTGTGGACGCCTATTTGCCCCTGGGCGCACCGTGCGGTGATTGTGAGAAAACTGTTGGGATTAGAGGATGTTATCAGTCTGGGAACGGCACACCCGGTGAG
>NZ_JAGFPF010000148.1:0-3690 GCF_025962695.1 Candidatus Symbiopectobacterium sp. NZEC135
CAAAGGGATGCACAGATCGCATTCCCGCTCACCAATAGAGAGACGACCTTCCGATAGCCACACTTCCCGTCCATGCAATACGCCGCCTAGAAGGCGAATCTTCCACGTGTTTTCCATACGCCTTTCACTGTTGTCTATTGGCAACGGATGCCTTGATCAGGAACAAGCGAATAACGCTATGCATTTGGTTGGTTTTGGTGCTGAAAAGGTGCCCAAGCACAGGGATGCTGCCTAACAAAGGGATTTTCTTTTCCGACTGTATCTGCTTATCCTGTTTAAACCCGCCCAACAGCAAGCTCTGCCCCGCTTGCAACATGGCTTGCGAAGCGATTTCCGCATTTTGAACACCGGGAAGCGGCTCTTCCTGGCTAATGGGTTCGCTTTGTTGCCCATCCTGAATGTTCAGATTCAACATGATATTTTGCTTGCCATTCTGTTCTAACAGCCGTGGTGTAACGCGTAGTAGCGAGCCAGTCGTTACGGACTCCAGTTTGGCGACCTTGTCGCCCTCAAGCTTGGTGTAGAACGTGACGTTTTTATCCAACACGGCCTGAATATTGTTGAGCGTCACCACCGAGGGTTGCGATAACACATAGGCACGCGAATTCTTTTCCAGCGCGCTAAGGCGCACCATGAAATGCGGCGTGTCTTTGATCACGCTGGAGAATCCGCTGTCCAGGCTCCCCCCGTTATTATTGAAGCTGAGCATGCCGCCACCGATCGATGTCGCCGCACTCCAGTCAATGCCCAACTGGCTGATATCCCCAGCATCCACATCAATGATGGTCACAGAGATTTCGATCATTTCAGGCCGTTGATCCAACTGGGTAATCAGCTGGCGATACCCCGCCATGTTGACGCTGCGATCGCGCACGATGACCGCATTCTGACGTGGGTCCGCAGAAAACATCGGTAGCCCCTGAGTCGCTGGCGTATTACCGGCTGGCGCGGGTGCGCCGCCACGCGTCATATCACGCAACACGCTGACAATGCCAGGCACCACAACGGTCTGATCGCGGTATTGATAGTGATCATCCAACGCCGTGGCATATTTCAAGGGATATACCACGACGCTTACTGCATCATCCTGACGTTTACTGATATCCGCATCCAAACTGGTTGCCAGTTGCGTAACGCGTTCTAGGCACGCAGGTACGCCGCTGATTTCCAGCGCATGCTCATTCAACACGGGATAAATGACACAACTTCGTGCTTCAGGCACATTCAGTTTGCGTAGATTTGCTGCAAAACGCGTGGCAGATAGCATATTCAGTGTTACAAGATGGCGTGACAGACGCTGTGCGGGATAAATAAACAGCGTATTGCCATCGTAATAAGAAACCAGATTATATTGGCTCATCAACTTGCACAGAATATTCACCGGCGGTTCTGGCAAGATGACGCCGCTGAAATTTTGTACAATCGCTGAATCAATATTCGTTGATGTGTAATAGTTCTCTGCGAGATTCTTCAGCAGAGAAGAAAGTGACATATTTTGTGCCCGCAATGAAAAATCATTGCCCTTCCACGGTAAGTCCTCAGCATAAGAAAACGAACAGAAAAAAAACAAAACCAAATGGGCGATTTTATATAGCTTCATATTCTTTTACCTGGCATGGGTGTTGTTTACTCAAAATGAGGTATCGACAATAACGTGTTAGCGCCACATGTATCTCTATTTCCTTTGCCATTACTTCGGCAGAGATCTTCTTATCGTAAACACAACACAGCCAACTTTTATCCTCGGAGAAGTAGCAGGAAAAGTCGTGAATGTCATGATGAGCCCCCAACAAACATGAAACATAACACAATGTTTTTAATGACAAATCACAAGAGTCAACGAGATGTATTGCCAGAATCCAAGAGAGATTGCATGAATAGCCTTTCGCTGGAAGATCCGCTATTTTCATCGCGACTTCTCCTTTACTATTAGGCATGGATATATCCTCAACCAAAGGGATACTTTTTAGTAAATCAAGCATGTAGAACAACCTCCATGGGATAATCTTATTCTCAAATGCAATGAGAATCTTAGACATCAACCCTATACCTGATTTTTACTTATGGAGACGTTATATATATTTACAAATTAAAACAATCGCGGCACTAAAGCCTATTATAGTTTTAGTGAAAATTACCGGTTTAGAGAAAATCGACAGATGTAAATTCATTCGCCCACAGGGGCAATTTCATTTAGACACCATTCTCGGGTATGACAATGAAAAGAAAACGCTCATTGGTGAGTAAACCGACATTATTTATATCACTGTGCTTATTTATTATCTGGCTGGTTTCTGTTTTTGCTGCAACCTACGCCTCACTTAACCAGGAAAAACATTATCTAATTGAAAATCTAACGCACTTTTCCACCCTGCGGGCAACATTAACCAATCACCGTTTTGAAGGTGCAGAACGGGATGCACAGATATTGGCACACCGTTACCACCTCTATCACAGCGAAGCCGCGGACAAGGCCGTGGTCGACAAAAGTGAAAGCTGCTACTTGCCCATTGATACCAACACATGTATCCCCAAAACGGTTCAAGAGCAAGATCGCAGCTTTATCCAGGTTTACGGCACAGCCGGGCAAACCTATTATCTCGACAGTTTTGTGCTCGATAGCCGCTATGGCATCTCACTGTTGCCCCCTCGCGAGCACGCCGCTGACTATTTTTCGCGTCGACGCACTGAGTTAACGGAATTGCTTGGTAGCCCCGTTAACCACAATATGCACTGGGGCGAACCCAA
The DNA here is from genome assembly GCF_025962695.1 of Candidatus Symbiopectobacterium sp. NZEC135. NCBI lineage: Bacteria > Pseudomonadati > Pseudomonadota > Gammaproteobacteria > Enterobacterales > Enterobacteriaceae > Symbiopectobacterium > Candidatus Symbiopectobacterium sp. NZEC135. Next base: position 2,749 of record NZ_JAGFPF010000148.1, read on the forward strand.
GTTCACAGAGGGCGTGGGCTGGAGCATCTCCGTTGCAGCCACCAGTTCACAGGGTACGCTCGCCGGGCTTGCCGTAAAATTAAGCGATGTGCTCTCCTACGGCCAGTTGTTCTCCGGCAGCGATATCAGCCTCTGGCTGGATAAGCAAAATCACATCCTGCCTTTTTCCCTGTTCGACGAGAAGCAAGGTCAAGCATTACAAGCGCTGTTCAACGACGTCACGCTGCATGACGGTTGGCAGGAAATTCCCGGCTATCTGGTGCTGCGCACCCAGTTGAAAGGGCCCGGCTGGCAACAGGTTATCCTGTATCCAACGCGAGATATCATCCACCGCGCGTTGTCTATCGTCATCAGCCAGTTACCCTTCGCATTAGCGACATTAGTCCTCCTTGCACTGATGCTGTTGGGATTGCTCCACCGTCATCTGGCCCGCCCATTGCAGGATTTTGTCGATATCATCAATAAGACGAAACGGGCACCACAGTCGCTACGTTTGCCGGAAAACCGTCAGGATGAACTGGGCAGTATTGCTCAGGCTTACAATCGGCTGTTGAACGATCTGCGCGCACAGCATGACAATCTGGAAAATACCGTGGTTGAACGCACACGCGAGTTGATTATCGCCAAACAGCAGGCGGAACAGGCCAACAAACGCAAAAGCAGCCACCTGACCACCATCAGCCATGAACTGCGCACACCGCTCAGCGGTTCACTGGGTGCGTTGGAGTTGCTCCAACTCACCCCGCTGTGTGCCAAGCAAAGTCATCTGGCGGAAACGGCACGGCTTTGCACCCTATCCTTGCTGGATATCATCAACAACCTGCTGGATTTCTCGCGTATAGAATCAGGACAAATCTCGCTGCACGTTGAGCAGACAGCGCTGCTTCCGCTGATCGATCGCGCGATGTACACCATTCAGGGACCGGGAAAAAGCAAAGGATT
>NZ_JAGFPF010001481.1:0-529 GCF_025962695.1 Candidatus Symbiopectobacterium sp. NZEC135
AATTGCAACTGGTGTATGATGCCGACGTCATCACTACCGTACGAGGCCAAGGCTATCGTTTCGATTTGGTCGCCTCATCATAGCTATGCGTGTAAAAAGACTGCCATTCTCCTTACGTGTTCGTTTTCTGCTTGCTGCTGTCGCTATAGTGCTGGCCCTGTCGTTGTCTTATGGGGCCGTCGCTATTATTGGCTACAGCGTCAGTTTCGATAAAACGTCATTCCGTCTGTTGCGCGGTGAAAGCAACCTGTTTTACCGTTTGGCGCAGTGGAAAGACCATCAGCTTAGCGTCACCATGCTGTCTGACATGGATATCAGCTACCCCACGCTGGTGCTGATTTACAACCAGGACGGCAAAATTCTCTGGCGTGAACGCGAAGTCCCGGAACTGGAAGCGCTGATCAAACCCGAATGGCTGACAAAGACCGATTATCACGAACTTGATACTAATACCCAGACCACCAGCGCGGTACTCAAGGGCGATGCTCAGGTTCTCAGCAAACTGACCCGCTTTAGCAGCAAGTCGGAA
>NZ_JAGFPF010001485.1:0-480 GCF_025962695.1 Candidatus Symbiopectobacterium sp. NZEC135
TGTTGGCGCTGTTTTTGCCGATTAAGCCGGTGTTTGCTGTCTATTCCAGCATCAGCGTTCGCTGGTTTATGCGTTTCCTGAAACCCTATATCGATTTTGTGCCACTCGATCCCACCAAACCGTTGGCGATCAAAGGGCTTATCAAAGTGATTGAGCAGGGCCGCCCGGTGGTGGTGTTTCCCGAAGGGCGTATCACCGTGACCGGCTCCCTGATGAAAATCTACAGCGGTGCTGCCTTTGTCGCGGCAAAATCGGGCGCTACGCTGGTGCCGGTGCGCATTGAAGGCATTGCGTTCAGCCCGTTTGGTCGCCTTAAAGGTACGTTTAAGCAGCGCCTTTTCCCTCAGGTTACCCTCTCTTATTTGCCGCCGACCACATTACCGATGCCGGTAGCGGGCAGCGCGCGCGAACGGGGCGAGCTGGCGGGTGAGCACCTGCACCGCATCATGATGGCTGCGCGTATGGAAACGCGCCCGCGCC
>NZ_JAGFPF010001489.1:0-528 GCF_025962695.1 Candidatus Symbiopectobacterium sp. NZEC135
CGTTGGTGGAACGTTATCTGGCATCATTGCCGCGCACTAGCCAACCTGCCGTCACGCCGCATCTGGCACTGGCTGGCACGCGCGAATCCACCGTGGCATTGAATATCGAGCCGCGCTCAGAAGTGCGGGCCTGGAGTTACACCGAACAACCCTGGACGCCACAGGCGGCAGTACAAGTCAGCATTGCGCGCAATCTGGCAAATAAATATCTGAAAAACAGCCTGCGCGATGAGGCGCTGGGTATTTACCGCATGCGCCTCGACAGCGAGCTGGCAGACAAAGCCCAGCGCATCGAGACCGAGATAAGCTTTACCGCTTCTCCTGAACGGGGCCATGAGCTGTGGCAGCGTGCCGAACAGGTGCTGGCGAACTTGCCGCAGTTGATTACCGCTGAAGATGTTGAACAGCAGCGCCAGCAGTTTATCCGCGCAGAGCAAGGGCGTCATAACGATTTCACCACCCAGCAGCGGCGCTTGATATTGAGCGATCGCCACTATGGCGATCCGCGTTATCTGAGCGAAGTGGCAA
>NZ_JAGFPF010001490.1:0-528 GCF_025962695.1 Candidatus Symbiopectobacterium sp. NZEC135
TGCAAGTCGATCAGTTGCTGCGCAAACGCCTTCAGGATGAGATGAAAAAGCGGCTCAATGATTGGGCTGATAAAAATCAACAGAGCCAGACCAGCAAAGGGCTAAAACAGCTTCTCGACAAGCTTTGATCGCCTATGACGCTTTCTTAGACCGAGGATGACAAAGAGGGGGAACTCGTTATTTACGTTCCCCTCCGCCAATCAACACGCCATTCATCATTCCCATGCACCATTCGTCATTCCCGCACTTCACCCGTCATTCCCGCGTAGGCGGGAATCTCCTACAGGAGAAACGCGTTCTTTCTGGCAGAGATCCCCGGCTTTCGCCGAGGATGACGGATGCATGCTGCGCCGAGGACGACAGAGATGGCTGCCACGTTAACCATGACCGTTAATGGTTTTTTTTCTTTCAATACGCCAATAGGCAGTTTATTAACCTCACCTCGTTTAGGGAAATAAACTTTACTTCTTTGATCTTTGCCATTTGTAGTTTTTCTACATATCAGTACACTCACCTGCTTTTATCGCG
>NZ_JAGFPF010001472.1:0-532 GCF_025962695.1 Candidatus Symbiopectobacterium sp. NZEC135
AGCAATCGCCAGCAGGCGTTCGCACTCCACTTTCTGTTTGGCAATCAGCGCAACATCACGCTGTTCGGGCGCGGTACGCACCAGGCCAATAAATACGGTGCCAAATGGCACAGCCAACGATATTGCCCAGTCCATCCACTTTTCTGCATTGGCGCGCTGACCGTGATCGGCCAGATAGAGGCTCTGCTGACCGTATTTGGCGGCCAGATAACGCACAATGGTATTGGATTCCCACACCACCAGATCGTCCGTCTTGCAGGCAGGGAATTAGCCCATTTGGGTTCATGGACAGATAATCTGCTTCGCGATTACGGCCAAACTGACCGCCAGCCAGAATGTGCTGATAACTCAACCCCAGTTCTGCGGCGAGCCAGCGGACTTTTTTGACATTACTCGAATTCTCTCGGCCCCATAAAGTAAGCATGATAACCCTCTGATGGCGAATGGGAGGAAGCGCGTTGACGCCCCGACAGCAACAACATCAACCACTATACCTGCTTTCAATGGCGCGGAGGGAGAAGAAAAGGGAATT
>NZ_JAGFPF010001491.1:0-528 GCF_025962695.1 Candidatus Symbiopectobacterium sp. NZEC135
TGGAGCGGCCGACCAAGATAGCCACCAAACCCGGCTTGCAAATGAGTACTTAGCGATCCGTGCACCTCTGGCAGCCCCAGGCCACCGGAAATAGCCAGATAACTGCGCATGCCCCGACGCGGCATGCGCAGCCTGAGCGTTTGCCCCGCTTTCACATGAAAACGCCAACCGGTCCAGACCGGCTTACCATCGAGCTCGGCGTGGCTATCAGCCCCGGTCAATGCAATCCAGCAAGATGAGGTAAAGGTCGCCGCGAATTTTCCGAGCGTAATTTCCAGCCCGGCTTCGGACATCGCGTTGCCCACCAGCAAATTGGCAATGCTTAATGCTGGCATGACCAGCGCACCAGACTGGCTGATACCCAGATGACGCAGATGATGCCGCCCGGCATCCTGCACCGAGGTATGCAGCCCGGCATGAGTTATCTTTAGCATAGGCCCTCCGGCTGCGGCACGAAGCGCACATTGTCACCGGGACGCAGCAACGTGGGTGGCTCCGCTCGCGGATCGAACAGCGTTGCCGACGTTC
>NZ_JAGFPF010001488.1:0-528 GCF_025962695.1 Candidatus Symbiopectobacterium sp. NZEC135
CTGCTTCCAACTTTTTTCTCTGCTTTACGATGGGCGCACATTTCTCCATCCCGATGACATTCTCGCAAAGCAATACCGGGCTGTTGGTGGGACTGAACGGGGTATTCGGCACCACAGCGGGTATCTTGGCACCGGTATTTTCTGGGGTAATCATCGATATTACCGGCCGGTATGAGTATGCCTTGTATCTGGGAGCCACTGTTGCCATTTGTGGCGCGTTGTTTATCTGGGCTGCGCGTATTCAACCCATTGTCAGCCGTGAGCAGACGTCTGCTCATGCTGCCCACCCGGTGCGTTAAGGGGAATCTGTTATGGCAACCACTATTCCTGCCTATACGCTCTATGGCGAGCAAACAGCGCTAAGCTGGGAGAACTTCTTCAACGTAGAGCGGATTTCGTTTCGTTCTCGCGCGCTGAACTGGAAAGTATCCCCCCACGTACATGAGACGTTGATACAACTGCTGTTTATCGAGCGTGGAAGCGTCGATCTGTTGCTCAATTACAGCCATTACACGGCGCAAGCGCCTT
>NZ_JAGFPF010001497.1:0-527 GCF_025962695.1 Candidatus Symbiopectobacterium sp. NZEC135
CCAGGCGGTGCGCAGCGATTCGCGTCCGGCACCGATCATGCTGCCCCAACTGACCCGGTTGGGATCGCCAAAACCGAGAAATGCCAACGCGGATTCAATCAGAATGGACGACGCCACCATGACCGAGGTGGTCACGATGATGGACGGCAGGGCGTTTGGCAGCATTTCCTGAAAGATAATGCGCAGCGACGAAAAACCCTGACTGCGGGCTGCCATCACAAAATCGCTGGCGCGCAGCGAACGAAACTCAGCGCGTACCAGACGGGCAATGGTTGGCCAGGAGGCAATGCCGATCGCGCTGGATATCAGGCCAATCGAGGGATTACCAATGGCGACCAACACCACCACCAATAAGAAGGTGGGAAAGGTTTGGAACAGTTCGGTGATATGCACCAGAACATCGTCGATTGTGCCGCCAAAATAGCCTGCTAATGCACCGACGACGGTGCCGATAGCAAGGCTGACCAACACGGCGCTGAAGCCTATCTGCAACGAAACCTGTGAACCGTGCACAATACCGGCGGCCA
>NZ_JAGFPF010001495.1:0-527 GCF_025962695.1 Candidatus Symbiopectobacterium sp. NZEC135
TGGCGCGCAGGCGATTGAGCGGCCGGGTCAGGTTCCAGGCCAATACCCCAGTGAACAGCAGGCCACCTAGCCCCGCAACCCACACCAACGGCTCGGGAATATTGAGTATCAACATCGGACGCGGCGCGTAAGTTTCATCGCGTAAACGCTGGGCGTCAAAAGAGACCCAGTAGCGCTCGCCATTGGGCCCATTGACCACGTTGACAAGCGGCATATGCCGATCGCTCCGATGGTTTTGCTCATCCTCGTGCGGCCTGGGGCCAGCGGGAGGCGGAACCTCTCTGGCAGGCGGTTCACGCCACGGCGCAGGTGGCTGAGCCCATTTATCGGCCTCCATTGGCGTGGTAGACACACGCAGAAAACCGCGTTCCTGTGGCGGCCACTGGGCTTCCAGTGCCTCCAGCGCGGGCTGCCCGCCCTGTTGCAACGCCGATTGCGCCATCGACAATTGTAACGATATCAAGCGCTGGATCATCGCCTCTTCCGGCGGTGCACGGTGCCCGCCGTCATACAGCGTGAACCCCAAC
>NZ_JAGFPF010001496.1:0-527 GCF_025962695.1 Candidatus Symbiopectobacterium sp. NZEC135
ATCGCACTGGCCGCCACGGTATTGAAAAACACGCTGGCGCGGTTAGCCAACGCCTGAAGCAGAAACAACAGAGCGCGTCATCAGTAGCGATCGAGGGTATCACGTAACAAACGCAGGGCATCTTCCCCTTTGGCGGCATTTTCCCACAGCGCATCGAACAGGGATTGATGGTGGTGAATCGCCTCTTTTGATGAGGAAACCCACGCCACCCCGGCGCTGATATTGGGTAATTCCCCCAAACGGAAAGGGCTGGAGGCCACCGAAAGCGCCTCACTGTCGTTATAGAAAATCTGGAAGGTAGAAGAAGGGATGGTCTGTTTGGTGATGGCTACCTGAACGATATCCTTTTTCTCTTCCAATACCTGGAGCAGGTATTTCACTTCCTGACGCGCCGCCAGCACACGCTCCATGCGCGTACTGGGTGAAATATTCAGGGAACCCACCAGCCCGAGATGAATAAATTTCTCGATGTGCTGAATACCGATCAGGTTATGAATTTTCGGCAAATGGGTATTCAGGTGGGATTT
>NZ_JAGFPF010000149.1:0-3610 GCF_025962695.1 Candidatus Symbiopectobacterium sp. NZEC135
CAGTGCCAGTGTGACGCTCGCCAATGCGATGCTTACTGCGATCATTGCTCTTTTCATTGCTTACTCCTGTTGGGGGACATATGAACGGAAGGCCTTCCCTTATCGTTTTGTTATTGTTATGTGAATGAGTATTCATGACTAAGCGGGGCGGGTCAAATGATATATCTCTTTCATTAGATAAAGAAAATCTGGCCAGTATGAGGGAACCAACATTAATTAAATATTTTAAAATTAAATCATTCTGTTTTTGGTGTGTTTATAATATGACTTGCACTGTATATTTAAATTAATGGAAGTTAAATGAGAGGTAAATATATAAGTTATTTCTAAAATAATAAAAATGTGTTTTTTTGTTTGTATTTTATTAATTTCACGATAAAAAATATAATTCCGCTGTTAATGGAAATATAACCCCTCGAAAATTAATGGGCGTTTTGTTATATATTCGATGGATTTGGTGATGTAGTTTTTTTACGTGCGGAGTTTAATGGTACCTAATCACCTTTGATGTGTTTTCTATGCTTTGATTTCTTGATGGCTTTCATTTTTTAATTTAAATGAGGTGCCTGATTTATGTGAAGATAAATTTTATTGATGCATAATAGGAGTGTTTTATGAAAGGTTCATGGGATGATAATAATTTTTTAATAGACAGAGATAAAGAGGAGAAAAATAAGTTTTATAATGAGTTTCAAAATTCATTTAAGGCAAGTCTACAACATTTCTTCAAAAATTATAACCAGTACTCACAATCTATTGAATCTTCACTTAATGATGATGCCAGCTTTAGGCTGTCGGTAGTAAAACTTAAGGGGGGCGAAGGCGATATTGAAGGTTGGGTTGATGTAATAGGTCGGGGTGCACACTTGATTAATCAACATATGGGGAACCCTATCTTGGCAAGCAAAGCCACAATGAGTGGAGTTGCATCGTTTTTATGTTCCAGGATTCCATTCCCTTATACAGGTACTGCTTATACGTTATATTCTGATGTAACAAGCAATGGGATTCATCACTCTCATAATAGTGAATGGTTACTGCCTCCGAAAAATCATTTACCTGAACAAAATATAATATTAGATGTTGATATTATAACACTTGTTGGTGTAGCAGGGCATGATAAGCTTCGTGGTAGTGACTATCCTGATAAAATATATGGGGGCGGTGGTAATGATCTACTGCTAGGTGCAGGAGGTAATGATATTTTGTATGGTGGAGATGGGCATGACAATTTAAAAGGAGGGATAGGGAATGATGAATTAATGGGAGAGGAGGGGAATGATATTTTATATGGTTTTACAGGAAGTGATAATTTATTCGGTGGGGCAGGTGATGACACCCTGAATGGTGGTGCAGGGAATGACGAATTAATGGGGGGGGCTAACAACGATCTATTACAAGGGGGAAGTGGTTCCGATATCTATCATTTTCGTTCAGGAGATGGCACCGATATCATCACAGAGTGCAAACGAACACCTAAAGATGTAGATATATTACGATTTGGTGCTGGAATACTACCGGATCAAGTAATTTTACAGCGTAGTCAGGTTGGAAGCAGGAATGATTTGGTGCTTAAGGTCAGTAACAGTGACGATAGCGTTACCATCAAAGATTTCTTTGGGCTGCTAGGGCCACAAGTGGAGCGTGTTGAGTTTTCTGATGGAACTCATTGGGATATGGCGGCATTTGCTCAGAAGTATGGTGGCGTTGGAGATATAAACCGAATTCACCTAAATATCATTGGCGGCGCGCTAGGTAATAATCACTGTGTTGCGCCTGAAGGAACATCAACAAGTGGCGTCTGTGATGAGCGTTTCGATGACGTTAAAGACATAAGACATACCTGTCTTACAGGAGAAAAGGCTACGGTCACTGTCACCACGTTGCAACATGGCGATGGTGATAAAACGATCCTTTATGGTTACGGAATGACACCCGCAGATGTCACGTTTAATCACTCATTAACGGTTGGTTTTAGCCCTTCTCATGAGGGCGTGTTAATGATGAATATCAAAGGAGTTGCATCACACGAGAACGATTATTCTGTTCTTCCAAACGATAATGATGCGGGTCGTATAGAGTTTTATGACGGAACCGTGTGGACAGCGCAGGATATTAGAAAACATTGTCTGGAGGGAACTCCATTACCTACTGCACAACCCTCCGCGCCGAGTGTGGGCGGTTCGGTCCCCCAACTGCATCAAGATGTGGCGCAATTTATGGCTTCGAGTGAAGGGGATGATGCCAGTGTTTCCTCTGTCTCGCTGCCGCTAGCAACAGCACCATCGAGTCAAAATCTTCAGCTATCTCCTCTTACAAATTAATGGAGGCAGGGTATGTCTCAGGATAAATACGTGTGGCAAGGCTTGGCCTTGATTGCTGGATACCATGGTAATGCAGTCAACATCGAAGCATTGCAAGCGCAGTTCGGCACTGATGCACACCATGATATCAACGTGCAACTGGTTCGCGCCGCGCGTCACTGTGGTTTGCGCTGTCAACATCATACCCGCATCACCGTTTCTGGAGACATGCCCACACCTGCTTTAGTTTATTTGCCGGAAAAAGGCTATGTCTTACTGCTGGCTGTTAAAGAGGGAAAGTGGCTGATACAAGAAGTATTCCGCGATCGGCCAGAGATTTTTCGCCCGGTGCAGGGGCAGGTGGTGAGTGGCTTCCTGTTCACTCGGCGCTTTTTCTCTGGTGGCTTGGCGCAGGAGTTTACTTTACGCTGGTTTGCTCTGGCTTTTGTTCGCTACAAAAAGTTGGTGGCTGAGATCCTGCTTGCCTCCTTTTTTATTCAGATATTGGCGCTGATTCTTCCCTTATTCTTTCAGATCGTCGTGGATAAGGTGTTGGCGCACCAAAGCTTGTCTACGCTCGATGTGCTGGCGCTGGGGATGATTTGTGTCACGCTGGCGGATGTGGTGCTGGATGGGTTGCGCAACTACCAGCTAGCACATACCTCGCAGCGTATTGATGCCACATTAAGTTCGTTGCTCTATCGTCACCTTCTGTCGCTCCCTTTAGGATGGTTTCGTGGGCGTCAGACGGGGGTGACCGTAGCGCGTGTGCACGAGCTCAAAACGGTACGTGAGTTCTTGACCGGCAGTGCAATGACGTTAGGTCTGGATCTGTTATTCACCATCGTCTTTTTTGTGGTCATGGCGATGTATAGCCTCTCTTTGACCGTCATCGTTCTCATCTCCCTTTTACCTTATATTATGTTGTCTGCCGCGATTACCCGCCCGTTACGCAACCGATTAGAAGATCAATTTCGGCAAGGTGCGAAGAATCAGGCTTTTCTGGTTGAGAGCATCACGGCGATTGAGCCAGTCAAGGCCATGTCTGTAGAGCATCACTTGACGCGCCGCTGGGATGAACAAACAGCGGCATTTGTCAGCAGTTGTTTTAAAACCTGCAAGTTGAGCAATATTGCTAATCAGATATCGCGTTTTATCAGCAGAATCACCAGTGTGGTAATTTTGTGGTACGGCTCTCGGTTGGTGATTGATGGGGGAATGACCGTTGGCGGGCTTATTGCCTTTAATATGTTTGCCGGGCACGTTACTGGCCCCATCTTACGTCTGGTGCAACTGTGGCAGGATGT
>NZ_JAGFPF010000014.1:0-90603 GCF_025962695.1 Candidatus Symbiopectobacterium sp. NZEC135
TTCCATTCTCTTTGGTGAAACAGACATGAGCAGCAAGAAAACAGCAACGGCGCTGGTCTCAGCAGGACGCAGCAAAAGATACACTCAGGGATCGGTTAACAGCGTTATCCAACGCGCCTCATCGCTGATTTTTGAGACGGTTGCCGATAAGAAACAGGCCACCCTCAACCGGGCCAAAGGCGGCCTGTTTTACGGACGTCGCGGCACCCTGACACACTTCTCATTGCAGGAAGCGATGACGGAGCTGGAAGGCGGCGCGGGCTGTGCGCTCTATCCGTGCGGCGCAGCAGCGATCTCCAATGCTATCCTCTCTTTTGTTTCAGGCGGAGATCATGTGCTGGTGACCGGTTCCGTCTACGAACCGACCCAGGCGTTCTGCGATAACGTGCTGAGCAAATTCAATGTCGCCACTACCTATTTTGATCCGCTGATTGGCGCGGGTATTGCCGATCTTATTCAGGAAAACACCAAAGTGGTGTTTCTCGAATCTCCCGGTTCCATCACCATGGAAGTACACGATGTGCCAGCGATCGTCAGCGCCGTGCGTCGCGTTAACCCTGATATCGTGATTATTATGGATAACACCTGGGCGGCGGGCATTCTGTTTAAAGCACTCGCGTTCGGCATTGATATCTCCGTGCAGTCCGGCACCAAATATATCGTGGGTCACTCGGATGCCATGCTCGGCACGGCCGTTGCCAACGCGCGCTGCTGGGATCAACTGCGTGAGCACTCCTACCTGATGGGACAAATGGTCGATGCCGACACGGCTTATGTCGCCAGTCGCGGCCTGCGCACCCTAGGGGTTCGCCTCAAGCAGCATCAGGAGAGCAGCCTGCGCATCGCCCACTGGCTCGCTGAACGACCAGAAGTAGCCGTGGTCAACCATCCGGCACTGCCGAGCTGTAAAGGGCATGAATTTTTTGCACGTGATTTCACCGGATGTAACGGGTTGTTCTCCTTTGTGCTGAAGCAAAAGCTGAGCAAGGAGCAACTGTCCGACTATCTGGATAATTTTGTGCATTTCAGCATGGCCTATTCCTGGGGCGGTTTCGAATCCCTTATCCTGGCGAATCAGCCGGAGGATCTGGCTTCGATTCGTCCCGCTGGCGGCGTTGACTTCACTGGCACACTTATTCGGTTACATATCGGGCTTGAAGACTGTGATGATCTGATCGATGATTTGACAGCCGGATTCAACAGAATTCACAAAGTGTGACGGCGATATCCCTTGATATGGCTGCGGTGGTGTGTGTAAAGCGTGTATGATGAACGGAATAAGCAAGACAAAAAAACCGCTTTACACGAATAACAGAGCTTATGTCTGTCGCCGAAAGGCGTTCGTATTGGCGACACTAAGATCTTGGCCCTACGCTATTGCTTAGCGACACAGATTGATCCGTTCGACGTTTGTGCGAGCAGGGTTGTACTTTGGGCCCCTACACCTGGCAGGAAGTAATATGAGTGTGGTTCACGACATCATTCAAGCGCTGTGGCAGCAAGATTTCAGTGCGTTGGCTGACCCCAATGTTATCTGGGTTATCTACGGCATTCTTTTCACGACCTTATTTCTGGAAAATGGCTTGCTGCCGGCGTCGTTTCTACCGGGAGACAGCCTGCTGCTGCTGACCGGGGCCATGATCGCCAAAGGCGTGATGAGCTTCGTGCCCACCATGTTCCTGCTTACCGTCGCAGCCAGTCTCGGCTGCTGGCTCAGCTACCTGCAAGGTCGCTGGTTGGGAGATACGCGCATCGTCAAAGGGTGGCTGCTGCAACTGCCCGCACACTATCACCAACGTGCCTACCATATGTTCCATCGTCACGGTCTGGTGGCGTTGCTGATTGGTCGTTTTCTGGCGTTTATCCGCACTCTGTTGCCGACCATGGCCGGTATTTCTGGCCTTAACAGCCTGCGTTTTCAGTTATTTAACTGGCTGAGCGGCTTTCTGTGGGTGTTTGGCATTGTCACACTGGGCTATGCCATTAGCCATGTGCCACTGGTCAAGCGTTATGAAGACCAGGTAATGACCGCCCTGATCCTTCTCCCCATTGTGTTACTGATCAGTGGATTGGTTGGCATGCTGGTAATGTTGTGGCACAGAAGGCGCTCCGCCGCCTAACCCAGAACCTCTCCAGACACTTCTTCAACGGTACCCGCTACCCTCTGATTTTCTTGATATTACGCGCAAGAAAAGCAGGTACCGTTACATCTCTTCGCTGCTTTGTGGCTATTTTCGGCTAGACTTAACCGACATGTCCTGTCCATTACGAACAGGGTTGAAGGGATACCATTCATCACCGTATCCGGTGGCTGAAATCCAACCGAGCCCTTGCCGACCTTGGCTGGGAGGATTCTCGAATAAAGGAGAATGACATGACAACGCAACCCATGATCAAACTGGCCGACGGCAATATCATGCCGCAGCTCGGCCTGGGCGTGTGGCAAGCGACACACGATCAAACGGTGGCTGCGGTGACCGATGCACTACACACCGGCTACCGCGCCATTGATACCGCCGCGATTTATAAAAACGAAGCAGGCGTCGGAGAGGCGCTACAGGCCAGTAAGCTACCCCGCGATCGGCTGTTTATCACCACCAAACTGTGGAATACCGATCAGTCCGATCCGCAAAAGGCACTGGAAGAAAGCCTGCAAAAGCTGCGGCTGGATTTTGTCGATCTCTATCTGATCCACTGGCCGGTGCCGGATCAGGATACCTATGTTGATGCCTGGCGCGGTTTGCTGCGTTTGCAGGAGCAAGGGCTGGTCAAAAGCATTGGCGTGAGCAATTTTCATCCACACCATTTACAACGCCTTAAAGCAGAAACCGGCGTATTCCCGGTCATCAATCAGGTTGAGCTGCACCCTTTATTCCAGCAGCGCCAATTACACGCCTGGAATGCCACGCACCAGATTCAAACCGAGTCCTGGAGTCCGCTGGCACAAGGGGGAGAAGGGGTATTCGAGCAACCGCTGATCCGTCAGCTCGCGCTGAAATACGGCAAAACGCCTGCACAGATTGTAATCCGCTGGCACCTGGATTCAGGTCTGGTGGTGATCCCCAAATCCGTTACCCCCGCGCGCATCCGGGAAAATTTCGATGTGTTCGATTTCCGTCTCGACAAAGACGAACTGGGCGAGATCGCCAAGCTGGATGCCGGCAAACGGCTGGGACCAGACCCGGATGTCCCACGCACTACGTTTCCAACCAAAGACTAATGTGGTTTCCGCCACGGTGAGTGGCGGAAACCCTTTTTTCCGCTGCACTCGCCCCCCTCTTAAGATCGCTATCAAATAACAATCAGAATCTCCGCCAACATTAACAAAAACCAAACAAGCCCCCCTGCATCCGTTGATCGGGTAAAGCCCCTACGCCATGCTTCACGGCGCAGTTCAGGCGTTCGAGTAATACCCAAAACCTATGAATGATGGAGATGTTACCGATGAAAAATGCAATCAAATATCTGCTTCTGGCAAGCATATTGAGCCTTACAGCAGGCGTTAACGCGCACATAGGCAACGATAGGATGTATTTCGACGGCCCGACAACAGGTCCGGATGTAGGCACAGCGGAGTGGGTACGCTGCCAGGCCCGAGGCGGTTGTCAGTAATCTGACGAGACAGCCAGCCTCAACGGCACTGAGGCTGGCTAGAACACGGATTCAGTCCGATATCTGTATTTCGTAAATATCACTGCGGCAGTAAATTTCACAATATTCCAGCAAGCCATTTTGCGCATTATAGGTATGCTGGCGATAAAACAGCAGCGGCATGCCTGGCTGAATCTTTAACAAACGCGCCGTTTCCGCCTGACAGGCAATCGCCTTGATGCGCACCTTCTTTTTCGCCGGAAGAATCCCGCGCTCCGCCCAGTATTGATAGAGCGAGTGCTCCAGAATCTCCGGTGCAGGCAACAATGCCAACGGGATCCATGTGGTTTCCAGCGACACGGGTTCACCGTTGATCAATCGCACACGCCGCAGTTTGGTCACGCGCTCACCTTTCAAGGCAGGAACGTTACTGGCTACCTCATCCGGCAACAGCATGGTGGTGCGCTCCAGCCAGCGATTACCGGCAATACCTCCGGCTTGCAGCACCAGCTTGGTGAACCCGGCTTCTTCATCATCCAATGAATAGTCAAGATACTGGCTAATGCGCGTGCCGACGCCCTGCTGGCGCACAATCAATCCTTTGTCTTCCAGCAGCGACAACGCACGAGAGACGGTAACACGAGAAATCGCTAACTGCTGCGCGATCGCGCGTTCAGCAGGAAAGAATTGTCCCGCCAGCGCTTTGTTCTGGTTGATACCCTGCTCCAAAACCATCGCCAATTGCATATAGCGCGGCGCCGTAGAGGGTTTCTCTAGTGTTTGCCTGACCCAACGAAATAGCTCCTGCATAGTGCGGCCTTATAGTGTTTTTTTGCGCCACGTGTAGCATCCCCCCGACAGGTGTCAGCATGGCAAGAGCACATTACCACGAAACAAGACTCAGGACTGGTATTGGTATCTCAATGGCATTTAATTGGACTTGCTTTTGTACTGTGGATTGTATACATTAAATACAGACGTGCCAACACCAGGGGGTCATTTAGTTGACCACAAAACAGCGTCTCACGACACAGATCACAATAATATCCTTGTTATTTAAGTAGATCGTGCGATGAGAACAGCGCTCAGAGCAGAAAATGTGAATTGAGCAGGTATGCCTGCGGTTGTCTGAATGGCATACGAAAGGACTCTTAGCAACACCAGGAAAAATACGTAGCGAAAATGTCGTGCAGTAGCGAAGAATACAACCAGAAAAACCGTCCATTAACATGAAATGGCATAAAGACAACACACAGCAATAAGCAGTACTTGGTGCCAGACGCTTAGGCACATAACAACACCGTTAACAGTCGTTTTATTTTGTCACTCGGTATCACTCGTTTCACCCACGCATGAACTGAGAACAAGGGCAGTCATTCCATTTTGGCTGCTCCTTTATTTTTTCCACACCACCATCTATGGCTCACCCGGACCACGCGCACTCTTCACACCGCAATTAAACAAACATATTAAATTACTGTCTGTCCTGCTGTTCCGCTGCTATGTTTTATCATCGGACTTTCTCTTCGGCATGGCTGCCGTTATCAATAGTCGCTGCATGCCTGCCCTTTCCGCCACCCGCTTTATTAAGGCCAACAAGGAGCCGCCGTCATGGGTGAAACACAGCAGAATAAGACCTGGCAAGTTGAAAATACGGGGATTGATATTGTTCCTGCTGCACAACGCACAGGAAAACCCTTAGAACTGTTCTGGATTTGGTGTGCTGCGAACATTGGTATTCTTGGCATCGTTTATGGTGCCATCATCGTCTCGTTCGGATTATCGTTTATTCAGTCACTGCTCGCCGCCATTGTCGGCGTCGCCAGCTTCGCACTGGTGGGATATACCTCGTTTGCCGGGCAAACGGGCCGCACGGCTACGTTGACCCTGTCGCGTGCGGTGTTTGGCCTGAAAGGCAATATCGCCCCTACCGCTTTTGGCTGGTTTACCCTGATGGGCTGGGAAGCCGTTAACCTGACCACCGGCACACTGACGCTGGTGGCCCTGTTTGAAGCCATTGGTTTTACCAGCAGCACGACGCTGACCGCTATCTGCCTGATTCTGTTCGGCGGCCTGACCATTGTGGTGAGTATTCTTGGGCAAAACACCCTGATCCTGATGCAAAGCTGGATCACAAAAATCTTCGGTACCATGACGCTTATCGTTGTGGCCTATATCTTGTTTAACACCCCGTGGAATGTGGTATTGGCGCTGCCGTCTGGCAACTGGCTGACCGGCTTTCTCCCTGCCGTGTCCGTGATTGCGGCAGGCACCGGGGTTGGCTGGGCTATTGCCGGGGCGGACTACAGCCGCTATCAAAGCCCTACCACCACGCGCGGCAGCGTCTTTTTTGCCGTGGTGGGTGGCTCGGCCTTGCCGCTCATCCTGCTGATGCTGGCGGGCATTTTACTTTCTGCCCAGCTACCTGAGTTAACCAGTTCGGCTAACCCCATCGCCCTTATCGGCACCGTATTGCCCACCTGGATGGCAGTGCCCTATTTGCTGACGGCCACGGCGGGTATCGTGACTATCGCGGTGCTCAGCCTCTATTCCGCCAGCTTGAACCTGCTGGCTATCGGCGTAAAACTGCGCCAGTCGGTGGCGGTTTCGCTGGATGCGGTGCTGGTGGTGGGCGTTGCGGTCTACGTTCTGTTTGTATCGCAGGATTTCCTTTCACCGTTTATCGCCTTTCTGATTTTCTGCGGCCTGTTTCTCGGCCCATGGTCTGCCGTGTTTATTCTGGACTATATCTACCTGCGCCAACGCCACGGCTACAATAATGACGCGCTGTTTGCCATCAACGGCAAGAATAACGGCGTGCGCTGGGTGCCATTACTGTGCTGGCTGTTGGGTGCCTTTGCCGGGCTGATGGTGACCAAAACCGGCTTTATTGATGGCCCGTGGGCAACCGGTATTTTCGAAAACTCCAGCCTTGGGCTGTTCCTCTCCTTCGGCATCAGCGGCGTAACCTATGGCCTCTATGTCATGCTACAGCCTAAGGAGAATACTCATGCATGAAGAAAAAACGCTTCGACACGTGCTGGTGATCGGCGGTGCTTGTGGCGATATGCTGCTGGGCGTTCCTCGTATGCCGCTTAGCGGCGAAGACGTGGAAGCCAAAGACAACGGACTGCAAATCGGCGGCTGTGCCTTTAACGTCGCGCGCGCGCTCACTCGCCTTGGCGTTCCGGTGCTCAACGGTATGCCGGTAGGCAACGGTACTTGGGGCAACGCGGTAGAAAGCGCCATGAAAGCGCTGCATCTACCGGTGCTGATGCGCCATCCCGATAGGGACAACGGCTGGTGTCTGGCGCTGGCTGAGCCGGGCGGTGAGCGCACGTTTATCAGCATCACCGGCTGTGAGGCCAATATCACCACCGCCATGCTGCAACACCTGCACCCCTCTGCTGATACGCTGATTTATGTGAATGGTTACGAGTTGTTTGGTACTGACGGTGCCGCACTGCGCGCCTGGGTACTGGCGCAGCCTCAACAAAAACTGATCGACTTCGGCCCTCGTCTACCGGGCATTCCACCCGGGTTTATCACTGCGCTGTTTGGCAGCCGCACGCTATTGACGCTAAACCGGGACGAGGCGCGCCACCTGCTGGGCGAAGGCGATATTATCGCGCTGGCACAGCAGTACGCCGCACGCAGTGGGCTTACGCTGATTTGTCGACTGGATAAGGAAGGGGCATGGATTTGCCCGCCGGACGCCGCGCCGCAAGCAGTGGCACCGTATCCGGTCACGGTGGTAGACAGCATTGGCGCAGGTGATGCGCACTGTAGCGGGTTGCTGGCAGGCCTTTCTGCGGGCTGGACGTTGACGCAGGCGGTCGATTTGGCCAATCGTGTTGCCGCTTGCATGGTTGCCGTTCCAGGCTCGTCACAGCCTCCCGGCTGGAATACGCTAGGCGAGTATTTCCCCGACGCTACCCCGCTGCCCGCCTTCCCTACGCGCTAAGCCACAGGCCCGCTTATTCGGTACGTCCCATTTGGGGCGTACTGCGGCTGGCGCGCCGAAACAGTGTCAGCAAGGTTTTCACCTGTTCATCCAGCGGTGCCAGCGCCCGCCGGACAATCAGATGCAGCGGCGTGGCGCGGCGCGTGCCGTGCCCTAATGCCAGCGTTTTTAACATGCCCGATGCCAGCGGTGCCGTAATCCACTCTTCCGGCAACCAGCCATAACCAACCTGATGCATCACCGCTTCAATCGCCGATTCAACGGTGGAGAATGTCCAATATTCAGTGGCTGCCGTTACCGCCAATGGCATGCTGTTTTCCCGGGAAGCGATGCGCACCAGCGGATAGCGCAACAGCGTTTCTTCACGTAACGGCGCAGGGAGGTGATGCAACGGATGATCGCGGTGCGCCACAGCAACAAAATCGATGTTCATCAGCCATTCGCCCCGCCCCATCATATCTTCACGCCGCGTCAGTACCGCCACATCGGCATCCACCTCCCAGGATTGGTTCTCCAGTATCTCCGTCAGATGGAGGTGGGTATCGGGATGCAACTGCTGAAATTCACGTAAGATGGCAAACAGCGTCTCACGGGGAAATACGTTATCGACCACCAGGTCGAGACGCGTGCGCACGCCCTTTTTAAGCGTGGCCGCCTGCGTTTCCACATAATGAAAGGCATTCAGTAGCGGCCTGACCTGTGCCAGCAGCAGCGCACCGGCAGGGGTTATTTCCGCTTTGCGCCCTTTCGCCTCCAGCAATGCCACACCCAGGCGCTCCTGAAGCAGCGCCAGATTGTAGCTTACCGAAGACTGGCTGCGGTGCGTTGCCTGTGCCGCACGCGCAAAGCTGCCCAGCTCAATGACCTTATCCAGCAGGAACCATTGTTCCAGCGTCGTCTTGTGCATAATCAATCTACATTTTGGATGAATTAGATGAAAAATCAGCGTTATTAATTCACAGAGTGACGCAATATGATCCTGACATCAAGAACAAAAGGAGCAGGACCATGACCATGAGTACATTTGATAAGCACGATCTCAGCGATTTTGTCGGCAAACATCTGGTTTATACCTACGATAATGGCTGGAACTATGAGATTTACGTGAAGAACGACCACACGCTGGATTACCGCATTCACAGCGGCATCGTTGCTAACCGTTGGGTCAAGGATCAGTTTGCCCACATCGTTCGCGTTGCCCACAGCGTCTATAAAATTTCCTGGACAGAACCGACGGGCACCGATGTCAGCCTGATCGTGAATCTGGGCGATCGCCTGTTCCACGGCACCATCTTCTTCCCACGTTGGGTTATCAACGATCCGCAAAAAACCGTATGCTTCCAAAACGATCATATCCCCACCATGGAAGCCTACCGCGCGGCGGGCCCGGCCTACCCAACGGAAGTGATCGATGAGTTTGCCACCATCACTTTCGTGCGTGATTGCGGCCCCGATAACGAGAGCGTGATCGCTTGCCCAGCCAGCGAACTGCCGGCCAATTTTCCTGAAAATCTGAAGTAACCGATACCGCAGTCATGTAAGGAACGTCATGAAAATAAAACAGATTGCCTTGATTGGTGCGATGGTGACAGGCATTGCCTCCACATCCGCCAATGCTGCCCCACAGCAACTTCCCGGCTACACGCCCGGTGCCGAAGTCACTCAGATTGCCGCTACCCGCGGACAAATCGATACCATCAGCAATGTGATCTACAGCCAGATCAAAGGCCCACGTGCGGTACGTCAGTTGAGGATGTCGTTTCTTATCCCGCGTACTGCTGCACCTAAACCGGCTATTGTCTATTTTCCCGGCGGCGGTTTTACCTCTGCCGATCATGAGAAATTCATCGAAATGCGTATGGCGCTAGCGCAGGCTGGTTTTGTGGTCGCTGCCGCAGAATACCGCACGGTGCCAGACACCTTCCCTGCGCCAGTACAAGATGGTAAAGCCGCTGTGCGCTACCTGCGTGAACACGCCGCAGACTATGGCATCGACCCGCAACGCATCGGCGTATTGGGCGATTCTGCGGGTGGATATCTGGCACAAATGCTGGGTGTCACCAACGGTGAAAAAATCTTTGATAAAGGGGATTATCTCAACCAATCCTCGGACGTACAGGCCGTGGTAACCCTCTATGGGCTCTCCAATCTGCTCAACATCGGCGCTGGTTTCCCAGAGAATATTCAGGATGTACACCGCTCACCGGCGTCAACCGAAGCACTGTTGGTGAACGGTGCAGCCTTCCGCGATTTCCCCGGTGCCGCTATCGGCAAGGATGAGAAAAAAGCCCTTAACGCCAGCCCCATGGGGCACATTAACGGCAAAAAACCGCCGTTCCTGATCCTGCACGGCAGCGCGGATACGCTGGTTTCCCCGGTACAAAGTGCTCAGTTGTTTAAGGCATTGAAAGAGGGCGGAAATCAGGCAACGTATGTGTTGCTGGAAGGGGCGAATCACGGCGATTTGCCGTGGTATCAAGAGCCGCTGATTCATCGCGTGGTGGAGTGGTTTAAACTGACGCTGAAGGTTTCTGCAACGCAACCCGCAGCGGCGGCACCACAAAATCCAAACGCCAATTTGTAATACACAACGGTAATGTAAAGCGGTAACAAAAAACGGTATTACAAAACAAAGGGGGCCATGCGCCCCCTTATTGTGCCGTTTTACTGCACCACTAACTGCCCAGTGGAGCCACGATCCGCCATCTCGAGCGTGTGGCTGTAGTAGAGGAACGGGAATGATGCCGATGACGATTGGGTGAAATACACCAACAGTTCGGCATCGCCATCCACCCACACCGTGTCTTTCCAACCACTCTGGTCGGCAGCAGGAGCTGCACCGTTGATGCTACGCACCAGAAACATCGCGCCCTGAATGTGGAACGGCTGTGGTGAGTCGGCGTGAACAATCCAGCGTTCACAGCGTCCTTCCTGCGTCTGCACATCCGTGCGCGTCATATCCCACATCGCACCGTTAATCCCCGGCAGGCTATCGCCCAGACGGAACTCCCGCGTTCGGCTGATATTGGCAGGCAGCACCAGATCCGTCAGTAAGCGGGCGGGAAGGTTGTTCGTCACCAGCGGCAGCAAACCGGTGGGTTTTAACGTCAGTATCTGCGTTGACACCAGAATGCTGGAGGGCTCAAACAAACCGCGCAGCCGTTCCATCAACGTTGCCGCATCGCCCGCCGTCAAGGTCACTTCACCGCCCTGAGACATATCAATCAGAATTTCACGGCGTTCACCCGGCGCGAGTGATATCTGGTTCAGCGCTAACGGCAGCGGTAAAAAGCCCAAATCGCTGGCAATAAGATACATCGGGCGGCCATCGCTCAGGCGCATCACGTAACGGCGCGCATTCGACGCATTCAGCAAACGCAAGCGCACCCAACCGCGTGAGACCTCAATAAACGGTTCTTGCACGCCGTTCACCAGCAGCGTATCACCGACAAAGCCTCCACTACTGGGCGGGTTGTAGACCGGAACACCAAAGTTATCCAGGCGTTTATCCTGAATAATTAGAGGAAAATCATCCACGCCGTAGTGATTCGGAATCGGCAGGCTCTTGCTGGTGCTGTCTTCTACCAGCCAAAGTCCGGCCAGCCCCTGATAGACGTGCGGTGCCATTCGGTTCGGCGTATTGGCGTGATACCAGCAGGTGGCCGCTGCCTGCCGAATCGGCAGCACGGGGGCCCAGTCGGTCCCCGGAGAGATCATTCGCCCAGCGCCACCCATCAACGGGCCTGGCACCTGCAAGCCACTAACGGTCATGGAGACCGGCTCATTCAGGCGGTTGCCGTAGATCAGTTTGACATCATCGCCGCTAAACACTTTTACCGTCGGGCCAAGGTAGCGTCCGTTAACACCCCATACCGAGGTTTTACGGTCGCCGGAAAACGCCCAGTGCGCGCGCTGCATGGTCAAAAAAAGCGGCTGCCCGCGGTGAGATTCCAACAGCGGCGGGATGGGTAGCGCATTTTGCTTACCCTTTGCCTGCGCCGTCGCAGGTAGCCCGCTCGCACACACCATAAGCCCCGATGCCTGAATAAACTGACGGCGGCTGAGTGACATAAGAACTCCGTAATTGCTAACCAACCGTATACGCCCACCAACGCAGAGGGCGTAAAAAAACCTTAACGCTTCGCCGCTTTCTCCCGCTCAGCCACTTCAGCATTCAGTTCAACCAAACGCGCCGCCATCACATCATGACAATGCGCAGCCAGCTCGCGCACCTGCTCTTTCCCGTATGCCGAGGTGTCAATCGGCGGTAGCATTTCAACGATAACATGACCGTTATTCCACCGGTTCAGTTTGACTTTATTGTGCGTGTCAGTCACACAAATCGGCACAATCGGCACGCCTGCGCTGACCGCCGCATGGAAAGCGCCGGTCTTGAACGGCATCAACCCACGGCCACGGCTGCGCGTGCCTTCTGGGAACATCCAGACAGAAATATTGCGCTCTTTGATGTGTTGAACGACTTGCGCAATGGTGCCGTGCGCCTTGGCGCGGTTTTCTCTGTCAATCAGCAAATTACCGGCCAGCCAGTAGAGCGGCCCAAAGAACGGGATCCACACCAGGCTTTTTTTACCGACCGTAACCGTGCCCGGCTGCACCGCATTTGCCGCCGTCACCATATCGTAGTTGTTCTGATGGTTGGCAATGTAAATGCAGTTACCATAGTTTCCCGCATCCGCAGGCACTCTGACTTCTACTTTTAAACCAAACAGGGTCGAGAGCCGCCCAAACGCATGACCAAAGGTCGCCACGTGGCGCGGATTCTTCGGGCTAAACAGGCAGTAAATCGTACCGAACAGGCAAATCAGAATGGAAAAAATCACCACTACCACAAAACGGATAATGAATAACATAACAACCTCATAAGCCAACCGCCGCCGCTAGTATAGCGACTTCGGCATAAAACACACGGGTAATCCTTTGCCGTGACACCCACGCCAACGGCCAGGTAACAAAGGGGGGAAAATGCCTGATACCCCCCTCGGGTGATATCAGGCAATGCATTACTCCTCGCTATCACCCTTAGGCGCTGGCGGTGCATCAACCTCAATGCGGTCTATGTTTTGCAGCCCGCGCAGCAGGGTGCCTTTGCGGCCCCGCTCACCGTGGTGTTCGCTCGCGCGCACCACAATTTTGCGCTTGCCGGAATACAGCTTCACCGTCGCTTGCGGCCACACCACCAACAGGAGCGCTAAGCGATCCTTGCCTGCGGCGAAGTCAGCCGAGGAGATAGCGATGATCTTGTTGCCTTTGCCTTTCGACAACTGCGGCAGATCGGACACCGGGAACAGCAACACGCGACCCGCTGCGGTGATCGCCATCAGCAGATCGTCATCGCGTTCTATCACGATCGGTGCCAGCGCTTTGGCGTTGTCCGGCAGCGTGATCATCGCCTTACCAGCACGGTTGCGCGCCACCAGATCGTTGAAGGTACAGACAAAGCCGTAGCCTGCATCAGACGCCATCAACAGACGCTGTTCGTCTGACGCCATCAGCACATGCTCAATGGTGGCACCCGGCGGCGGCGTCAGTTTGCCGGTCAGCGGTTCACCCTGACCGCGCGCTGACGGCAGCGTGATCGGATCGAGCGCATAGCTACGTCCCGTCGAGTCGATAAACACCACCGGCTGGTTGCTCTTGCCGCGCGCGGCGGCGCGGAAGCTATCGCCCGCTTTAAAGCTCAACCCGGAAGGATCGATATCGTGCCCTTTCGCGCTACGCACCCAGCCCATTTCTGACAGCACGATAGTGACCGGTTCAGACGGTACGAAATCGTGCTCACTCATGGCCTTAGCTTCCGCACGCTCATGCAGCGGCGAACGGCGATCGTCGCCATACAGCTCGGCATCCGACTGAATCTCTTTTTTCAGCAGATTGCTGAGCTTGCGTTCTGACGCCAGCAGCGCCTGAAGCTGATCGCGCTCTTTTTCCAAATCGTGTTGCTCGCCACGGATTTTCATCTCTTCCAGGCGCGCCAAATGCCGCAATTTTAATTCCAGAATGGCTTCGGCCTGGGTGTCACTCAGGCCATAGCGGCGCATCAGTTCCGCTTTGGGTTCATCCTCGGTGCGGATGATATGGATAACGTCATCAATGTTCAGGAACGCAATCAACAAACCTTCCAGAATGTGCAAGCGCTTGAGCACTTTTTCCAGACGGTAATTAAGGCGGCGGCGTACCGTATCACGGCGGAACACCAGCCATTCGCTCAGGATCTCCACCAGCCCTTTCACGGAGGGGCGGTTATCCAGACCGATCATGTTCATGTTAATGCGGTAACTTTTTTCCAGATCGGTGGTGGCAAACAGGTGGTTCATGACCTGATCGAGATCGATCCGGTTGGATCGCGGCACCAGCACCAGACGCGTCGGATTTTCATGATCCGATTCATCGCGCAAATCATCGATCATCGGCAGCTTTTTCGCTCGCATTTGGCTGGCGATCTGCTCTAACACTTTCGCGCCCGAGACCTGATGCGGCAACGCGGTGATCACCACTTCGCCATCTTCTTTTTTCCACAGGGCGCGCATCCGCACGGAACCACGCCCCTGCTCATAGACACGGCGCAGCTCATCACGTGGCGTGATGATTTCAGCTTCAGTGGGGAAATCCGGCCCTTGGACGAACTGCAACAGATCGTCGAGCGATGATTCCGGTTTTTCCAGCAGTGCAACGGCAGCAGCCGCCACTTCGCGCACGTTATGCGGCGGGATATCCGTCGCCATCCCGACCGCGATGCCGGTGGTGCCATTGAGTAAAATGTTGGGCAGACGCGCCGGCAACATTTTCGGTTCCTGCAGGGTGCCGTCAAAGTTGGGCTGATACTCGACCGTACCTTGCCCCAACTCCCCCAGCAGCACTTCGGCATATTTGGAGAGGCGCGATTCGGTATAACGCATCGCCGCAAAGGATTTCGGATCGTCCGGTGCCCCCCAGTTCCCTTGACCGTCCACCAGCGGATAGCGATAAGAGAAAGGCTGCGCCATCAGCACCATGGCTTCATAGCAGGCGCTGTCGCCGTGCGGGTGGTATTTCCCCAGCACGTCACCCACGGTACGGGCGGATTTTTTAAACTTGGCGCTGGCGCTCAACCCCAGTTCCGACATCGCATACACGATGCGGCGTTGCACCGGCTTAAGGCCATCACCAATAAATGGCAGCGCCCTGTCCATGATGACGTACATGGAGTAGTTCAGGTACGCATTTTCTGTAAACGTATGCAGCGCAATACGTTCTGCGCCGTCATGAGTTATCTCACTCATCGATAATCCTTACGCGGTGACTCAATGAAAAACAGGTCATCTAAAAAGGCTTAATTCCCGCAACCCGCGCGGTAATGTCTGCGCAGATAGTACAGCATCTTGCCAGCGACTGTCACAAACCTCCGGTGTCTTACTCACTTAACACTTCCTCAATCGCCGTCGAGTTCCTTCATTAAGAAATCTTAATGCCTCAATCATAGTGATAATGATTATATTTGCTATCTGCTAATGATTATCATTTAGCTATGCGCGGCATCCTACCGCACCGATGACACTATCGGCACCGCCATTTTCACGTACTCAAACCATCGCGAACCCAAGAGCTCTATCATGTTAAATCATAAGAATATGAATAACATTTTGCTGACCGGCGTCCTGTCCGGCCTGGCATTTGGTGCCCATGCGGCGCAAAGCGCGCAGGGCAAATCGGATACTGCCCAGAAAGAGTCCCAGGACACCATGACGGTACTCTCTCCCCGCGTGGAGCGAGAAGCGGGCACGAAAACCACCCTGACAGCCAACGACCTCTTGAAAGAAGGCGGCAATACCTTCGGCAATATCATGCGCTACCAGCCGCTGGTGAGTGCGCCGGGCGTCAGCGCCGGGGCCACCGCAGGCAAGAGCAGCTACGATCGCGGCGGTTACAGCGGCTACAACATTCGCGGGATGGAAAACAACCGCGTCTCTATTGATATCGACGGCGTTGAACTTCCTGCAGGCACCGATCGCGGCACCTCCACACCGAGCGGTCGCGTTCAGGCTGGCAGCACCAGCATCGGCCGCGGTGATTATCTCGACCCGTATCTGTACGGTTCCGTCGATATCGCCTCCGGTGCTACCGACGTCTCAAACAGCAATAACGCGCTGGGCGGCTCCGTCTCTTTTGTCCCCAAATCGCCGGACAATTTCCTCAGCAGCGATAAACACCGCTATTTTGGCTATCAGGCAGGGTATGACTCCGCCGATCGCAGTTTCCACAACGGGATTACCGCCGCAGGCGGTGACGACACCCTGCGCGGCGTGGTGGTCTACAGCCGCCGTGACGGTAATGAAACCGAAAACCACCGCGATGCCACCCTCGACAGCAATCCGGCCAACTGGCACTCCAACGCCGTACTGGCCTCCGGCATCTGGCAGGCAACCGACCTGCACCAGTTCACCGGTACCGTGGAGTATTACGAGAAGTTTAACCACAGCAACTTCCCCACCTGGAATGTAGGCGCTGATGGTGGCTCTACCCGAGATGGCAGCACCTCATTCCAAGACAGCAAGACGCGCCGTTGGGGCCTGAGCGTGGCCGATCTGTATACGCCAACTGATAGCCTGCTGTTTGACAGCCTGAACAGCAAACTGTTCTTTAGCAAAACCGAAGCCCACGACTACACCATCAGCAATGCCACACTGCCGTCTCAGGTATGGAGCGGCTACGATACCAACACCGTTGGATTGGAAAGCAAAGCGACCAAAGAGTGGCGTAATCACCGTTTCAGTTACGGTGTAAACCTGCGCCAATCAGAGTCTGAGCGTCCACTGGTCGCCAAAAACATACTGGCTGGCACCGTCAACCTGGGTCGCCCTCAAGCCGACAGCAAGATCATCAATGCCGGTGCTTTTGTGCAGGATAAGATGACTTGGGATGTGGCGGGTCGTGATTTCTCCATTATCCCTGCGGTGCGTTTCGCATGGCAGCACGCTAAACCGGAAAACACCGATAACCTGTTTACCAACACCAACGGTAACGTTACAGCCAGTGACACCGCCAAGATGTACGGCACCAACGCCGATGGCCAGATCCTCCCTGCACTGACCTTCCAGTACAATCTGAAGCCCGATCTGTTGGCCTATGTGCAGTACAAACGCGGTGCACAGTTCCCCAATGCCGGGCAGCTTTATGGTTCATGGGCTCTGGGTTACACCGGAGGAGCCAGCAATTATGCCACCATCGGCGATCCTAATCTGAAAACCGAAACCAGCGATAACTATGAGTTGGGGCTGAAGGGCCGTATTGTAGACGGGGTAACGATCAGCGCTGCCGCGTTCTACAACGATTACAAAAACTTTATCGCCAACGGTTACTACCGTCGCGCGGCAAACCCCGACCTGTTTGCCACTCTGCCAAACACCATCAGTACCCTCTATCTCACCGAAAACCGCGATAAAGCCTATATCTATGGCGGTGAGCTGAGTGCACGTTTCGAACTGGGTACCTGGTTTGAGCCAGCCAAAGGGTTCAGCGCCCGTCTGGCTTATGGCTACACCCAGGGTGCCGCAAAATCCAGTGCCTCCGGTGACCGCTACGTCAACCTCGATACCGTCACGCCACAAAAAGCGGTGGTTGGGCTGGCCTATGACGATCCGAGCAACACCTATGGCGCTGCGCTGATCACCACCTTTACCAAAGGGAAAACCGCTGATTACGCCACAGGCCGTAAACGCATCGGTGACGGCAACGTTGTGGGCACGGACGACGTCACCTTTATGCGCGTGCCAGGCTACGGTTTGGTGGATTTGACCGCGTACTATCGCATCACCAAAAACGTGCGCGTCAATGGCGGCGTCTATAACCTGACTGACCGTAAATACTGGGATTACCAGAACAGCCGTAACATTGAGGCCCCGACCAATACCGATCCTAATAGCTCACGTTATTACGATCAACAGTTGTCGATTGCGCCGGGACGCACCTTCCAACTGGGCATGAGCGTGGATTTCTAATCAACGCGTTTATTGCGTGAAGTGACATAAACGTAAAACGTGTCCTCAATGGGGCAGGAAAGCCGATACATGGGTTTTCCTGCCTTTTTTACTGATTCACTCTCTGACATTCAGGGCATAAAACCCCTGTTTTATTGACTGACAGTCAATAGTGTTGTGCCATTACACCCGTTTTTCATCCTAAGCCTGCGCACTACACTGCCTTACTTTCATTACGCAACCAGGATCATCGTCACCATGCAAAACATTCTGCTGATCAACGCCAGCAAATCCTTTGGCCACTCCAAGGGCCAATTGAACAATACACTCGCGGATTTTGCCGCCACCTTGCTCAGCGAACAGGGCCATAGCGTGCAGGTGACCAACGTCGATCAGGGTTACGACCTGGATGAAGAGGTAGAGCGCTTTTTGTGGGCAGACACCGTCATTTATCAAATGCCGGGATGGTGGATGGATGTGCCGTGGATCCTGAAGAAATACGTCGATGACGTGTTTACTCACGGTCACGGCTCGCTGTATGCCAGCGATGGTCGCACCCGCTCAGATACCAGCAAAAAATACGGCTCTGGCGGTCTGCTGCAAGGGCGCAATTATATGCTGTCCCTGACCTGGAACGCCCCGTTGGAGGCCTTTACCGATCCTGACCAGTTCTTCCACGGTGTCGGTGTAGACGGCGTTTACCTGCCGTTCCACAAGGCAAACCAGTTTATCGGCCTGTCACCGCTGCCAACCTTTATCTGCAATGATGTGATCAAGCAGCCAGAAGTAGATCGCTATCTGGCTGAATACCGCGAACATTTGACCCGCGTATTCGCCTGAACACGACCTACAGCAACTGGTGCGCCATCTTCTCGCTGAGAAAATCGAGAAAACAGCTGATACGCGCCGTCAGCTTGGTATTGCGGTAATAAACCGCATTCACCGGCATGCGCGTTTCAACCGTCTGGTGCGCCAGCACTGGCACCAATCGACCGCTTTTCTGATCGTCTTGTGTCATAAAATCAGACAAGCGGACGATCCCCTCCCCGCGCAGGGCCAGTTGGCGCAGCGTTTCACCGCTCGAGGCCACCAGCGCCGGTTTGATGCGATACAACTCACCGTTGGCTTTACGTACCGGCCAGACATTGAGCGCATCCACATGGGTGAAACCGAATAATACGTGATTATCCAGCGCCTCCACGGTCTGCGGCACGCCGTGGCGCTGCAAATAATCAGGGCTGGCTAAGATCCGCGTGCGCGTGCTGCCCAGCAGACGCGCGTGGATACTGGAATCTCGCAGGGTGCCAATACGGATGGCAATGTCAGTATGCTGCTCCAGCAAATCAATAAAGACGTCATCAGTATTCAGTTGCAACTGAATGTGCGGGTAAATGCGGCGAAATTCGGGGATAAGGGGCACAATAGCATGTTGCATAAACGGGAACGCGGCATTAACACGCAGCGTACCGCAAGGTTGCTCACGTCCAACGGCCATCAACTCTTCCGCCTGTTCAACAGACGCGATCACTTCACGCGCCTGCGCCAGAAACAGCTCGCCTTCCTGTGATAGCGCCAAACGGCGCGTGGTGCGGTGCAACAGCGTGGTGTCCAGCTTGGTTTCCAACCGGCGCAGTGCACGGCTGATGCCGGACGCCGTCTGCCCCAACTGCTCTGCCGCTGCCGTAATCGACCCGCTGTCGATAACCACCACAAACGCTTGCAACTCTTCCAGCGTGACTTTCATCGCTTCTCGCTGCCGTTTCTTTGCCTCAGATAACACCATCATAACTGGTTATTTTAATAAATAAAAAAAACCTGGTTGGCACACACCTCGGTAAAAAGTTAATCAAAATCACAAAACATTAACGCAAAAAATTTTCGTATTGCGCATTGTTTTGCGCAAATGCTACACCATTTGCAGACGCACTCTTTTACCAAGGGAAAACCGACGCAATGAGCAGTAACACCACACTGAACGCACAGTTAGATGCCCTGATAGCAGGCACCCTCGGCCTGAAAGACGAAGGCCGTTTTCATGAGCCCAACCTGGATGGTACGCCGGGTGACTATATCTCGTTCAACAGTTGGGAATGGCCGCAGGGCGTGGGCCTGTACGGGCTGTTCCGCCTGTGGGAGTTCACCCGTAGAGACGATCTGCTAGCCACCCTTACCACCTGGTTTGACAAGCAAATCGCACAGGGTTTACCGCCGCTCAACGTGAATACCACCGCCCCGATGCTGCCGTTGTCGCTGCTGTGGCAGCACACCCGTAATGACAATTACCAACGTGTGCTGGACCGTTGGGCGAACGATGTCATGACCAAACTGCCGCGCACGCCGGAACAAGGCTTTCAGCATGTGGTGTCTGACGGCGTGAACCAGATGGAGATATGGGACGACACGCTGTTTATGGTTGTGCTGTTCCTTGCGCATTACGGTACGGTATCAGGCCGTCAGGAACTGGTCGACGAAGCGGTACGCCAGTTTTTGCTGCACGCACGCTACCTCAACGACCCGAAAACCGGCCTGTGGTATCACGGCTGGAGCTTTGCGCAAAAAAGCAATTTTGCGCAAGCCCGCTGGGCGCGTGGCAACGCGTGGATCACCGTCGGTATTCTCGATCTGCTGGAGATTGCTCCTATCGACAACGGTGTGCGTCTCTATTTGCTGGAATGCCTCAACGCACAGGTGAACACCTTGATCGACCTGCAAGCCGAAAGCGGTGCCTGGCATACCCTGTTAGACCACCCTGACAGCTATGAAGAAATTTCCGCTACCGCCGGTTTCGGCTACGGCCTGCTGAAAGGTGCACGCCTGGGCTTGGGTAATGAACGCTGGCTGAGCGCGGGGAAAAAGGCGTTACAGGCGGTGCGCCAGAATATCGATGCGCAAGGCACGGTGCAAAATGTCTCGTACGGCACTCGCATGGGGCGCACGCTTGATTTTTATAAAGAGATTCCGCTGCAACCCACCGCCTACGGGCAGTCGCTCGCCATTTTGTGTTTGAGTGAAGGCATCCGTATTGCGGAGTAAATGATCCAGAATGCATTGTTTCCGGGGAATAATAAATGAACACTGACACTATTTATCGCCGCACGTTGCAACAGGGTGACGCGATTCGCTACTGGCACTATTCCGATATTGTCAGCCAACGTTATGACGTACCTGATGTCCCCATGCAGGGTGACATGGACCCGTTTTTCTTCATGAGTAAAAAGAAAAACTTCATCCCGCATACCTATCCTTGCCGGGTAGACTTCCAGCAGCGTTATCTGGAGAAGAAACCACAGCCGTTCGGCGCGTTCGAACTGACCCGGTGGTGGTTCCCCTTCGGCTCAGACCGCGTAGACCTGTCTGGTTTCTGGTTCCGCCCCACCCGCATCGGTGCCTGGGCGCAAACCTGGCTGGAAGCCGAAACCGCCGGTGAGGTGACTCTGCGTTTCACCACCTGCGGCGGTGGCATCGTGCAGGTTAACGGCGAAGATGTTGCCTGGAGTGCCGCTTATCAGCGCAATCTGGAAAACACCATCGAGGTCACCGTTTCCTTAACATCGGGGCTAAACGATATTCGGGTCTGGTTTGACGATCTGGCAGAGCGGGATATTCGTTTTTTCTTCCAACTCGATTACGTGGCGGGTGTTCCCGTCAATGTGGCGCTGGTCTCACCGATTTGCGCATCGGGCGTGGCGGAAATGGAAGCGCTATTGGAAGGGGTGTCCTTCGAATATTCTGCCTACAGCCACGGGGATATCAACCTCTGCTTCCCTGCGCCTGCGACCCAATCGCTGACCATCGCCTGCCGTGTGCTGGGTGATTTTATCTCTCTGGATAGCCCTATTGAGCTGGAAACCGAATTGCGTCCGGGCCAAAAAACCGCGCGTATCGCCAATACCGCGCAGCTCCCGGCGGATTTCCGCAACTTTGTGATTACGCTCTCCAGCGGAGAATTATCGATCAGCCGCACCCTTGGCGTCGAGATTTGTCATGCCACTGCGCAGCAGGTTGTGCCAGACACCTTAGCCGCGCGTATTGCCGAAGCGCTGCACACGGTCGCCACGCAAGGGGAGTACAGCAGCGTTAAAGCGTTAGCCAGACTGGCCTGCGGCATGGCCGATGAGGAAACGCACGCCATGCTGGAAGGGGTATTGCCTTCGGTACTGGATTGTCACGATTGCGCCGACTTCACGCTGGTGCCGCTGCTATGGTGCCGCATCGCCTGGGGTGATGCCATCGCACCGGCTACCCGGGAAAAAATTGATGCCGCCATTCTGCATTTCCGCTACTGGATGGATGAACCGGGCAACGACGTGCAATGGTATTTCTCGGAAAACCATGCGCTACTGTTCCACACTGCCGCTTATCTGGCGGGCAGCTTTTTCCCACAGGCCACGTTCGTACGTGCCAACCGCAGTGGAAGCGAGCAGGCTGCCGCTGGCAAGCAACGGGTGCTCGATTGGCTCACCCATTTTGAATCCTGCGAAATGGCCGAGTGGAACTCTGCCCCCTATTTCCCGGTGGATTTGAAAGGGTTAACCGCGTTGGCCGCGCTTTCTCCCGACGCGGATATTGCCGCACGCAGCCGCCGCGCCATTCAACGGTTAATTGAGCAAATCGCCCGCTCCTGCCATCAGGGCATGTTGACCGCCTCCCAGGGGCGTTCTTACGAGCATACTTTGCGTGCCGGACGCTCATTGGAACTGGCTGCGATCTCCCGCCTGCTGTGGGGCAAAGGCAACTACGGCTGCCGCTTCCACGCTTTGCCGCAGTTGGCTTTACTGCTGCGCGATCACGGCTTGACCCTCGATCCGGCACTGGCCGAGGTCGCGGTGTGGCAGAAAGCGACAGCGCAAGAGTGGTGCTTTGCTCAAGGGGCCAACCGCATCGCCAAACTGTACCACTACAAAACCCGCCATGTGGCGATGGGTTCCATTGCCGGTTACCGCTGGGGCGAATGGGGCTATCAGGAGACGCCGTTGCATCTGCGCATTGGTGATATTCCCGAAGCACAGCTGTGGATCAACCACCCCGGTGAAACTATACACGGCGGATTCGGCAGACCCTCCTACTGGGGCGGTTGCGGTACGCTGCCGCGCGTCCAGCAGTATCGTGGGCTAGCGGTGCTGACCTTTACCACCCACGCAGGGCAACCAACGTTCACCCACGCCTGGCTGCCGCAGCATATCTTTAGCGATGTGCGTATCAGCCCTGAGCGCATCGCGTTGCAAAGCGGTGCCGGCATGGCGCTGTTGTTCGGTTCTCAACCCTTTCACATCGTGGAAACGGGCCCAACCCGTCGCTGTGAAGTGCAGCAGCACGGCAAAACAACCACCTGGCTGGTGCGCCTGAATGATGCCGCAGACATTCAGTCACTGGACCACTTTACCCAAACGTTCGCCGATCTCACCGTGCAGCATGAGGCCGACGATACCCTGAGCGTCCGCGATCCGGTCTACGGTGAAGTACGCTTCTTGCCAGATGGCCGCGTGGAGGCGCAAGGCCGCACCCTTGACCCCGATGCCTGGAGCGTGGCCGGTACGCACTGCGAACTGGTGCTCTAACCCTTTTTTATCACGCAATACCACTCTACCCTAACCATCAACCGCTCAGGCCACTGGCCTGAGCTGGAGGATCACTATGGACACTCAAGTTAGCCAAAAAGAAGCTGCTGTCCCTCACGACGACAGCCAAACCACCGCCAGTTCTCCCCCCAAAGGCCGCTATCGCTGGACTATCTGCTCGATGCTGGTGTTCGCCACCACGGTCAACTACATGGACCGCCAACTGCTCGGTTTGCTGGCACCGATGCTGCAAAAAGATATCGGCTGGACGCAAATGGAGTACAGCTGGCTGGTCAACGCCTTCACCATTGCCTATGGCACGGGCACGCTGATTTGCGGCCGTATCATTGACAAATTCGGCACCAAAATCAGCTACGCCGTGGCGATGGTGGTCTGGAGCGCCGCTGCCATGTTGCACGCCGCGGTTGGCACCGTGGTCGGGTTTGCCATTGTGCGCATTATCCTTGGGCTGGGGGAATCCGCCAACTTCCCGGCGGCGATGAAAGTCATCGCTGACTGGCATCCCAAAAAAGAGCGCACGCTGGCAACCGGGATTCTGGGCGTCGCCGTTAACCTTGGCGTCGTCGTCTCCCCCGCCTTGATTCCGTTTATCGCCATTCATTACGGCTGGCACGGGGCGTTTCTGATTCTGGGTGCGGTGGGCTTTGTCTGGCTTATCCCGTGGTTTTTCCTGTTTGGCAAACCGCAAGATAAAGCCTCTGCCGAGGAAGTAGCTTGGATCCGTCAGGACAAAGAAGAGCACGTCAGCGTGGAATCCATCAAATGGACGCACCTGCTGCGCTACCGTCAACTCTGGGCCTTTGCGTTGGGTAAGATGCTGACCGATCCTATCTGGTGGTTCTTCCTGTTCTGGCTGCCAAAATGGCTGAACGAAACCCGCGATATCAATATGGCCGGATTGGGTGCGCCGTTGATCATGATCTATCTGTTTGCCATTGGCGGCAGTCTGGGTGCAGGCTGGTTGCCCGGTAAGCTGATGAATATGGGGTTCAGCGCCGCGAAAGCACGTAAAACCACCATGCTAATTTGCGCCTGTGCGGTCATACCGATTTTTGCTGCGACGCAGGTGGAAAGTTTGTGGCTGGCCGTTGCCCTCGTCGGGCTGGCAGCGGCTGCGCACCAGGGCTGGTCCGCAAACCTGCTGACATCGGTGTCCGATCTGTTCCCCAACGCGGCGGTAGGGTCGGTCGTCGGTATCGGTAGCACCTTTGGCATGATCGGCAGCGTGATCTTTTCCACGGTGATCGGTGCCGTACTCGAAGCGTCAGGCAACTATTGGGCGCTGTTTGCCATCAGCTCCGTGGCCTATCTGGTCGCCTGGGGTGTGATGTACCTGCTGCTGATCCCCAATATGGAACGGGCGAAATTCAAATAACCGTATAACAAACGCCACACCACATCATGAGGGCGAATGCCCTCATGATGCGTTTAACGCCGCCACAGACTGGCGCTCGACCATGGCACACGCCAGTTCTATACGCCGTGGGATTGTCACCGTGCCCGCAATAATGTCCTGCAATAGCTCAAGCGCAATAACACCGATTTCCTGCACCGGTAAGTGCACGGTAGTCAGTGGCGGTGAGGCAAACTCCGCCTGCGGCAAGTCGTTCATGCCCACCACCGAGATATCCCCCGGCACATCCAGGCCTAAGCGCTGTAACCCGTTGATGGCCCCTAACGCCAACGAGTCATTGGCACACAGGATCGCGGTACAGGTGCGTTTTTTTTCACGAAACCACGCTACCACCGCCTGCTCAGCCAGTTCAGGAAGCCAATCGGTCACGCTGATCACCTGCTGCTCGGCGCAGGGCAGTTGAAAATAACGCATCGACTCCTGCCAGCCTTCCTGCCGCTGTTCAATGGTGCGCCGACCGGGATGGGTCAAAAACAGGATATCGCGATGCCCGTGTGACACCAGATAGTCAGCCGCCATACGGGTTGCCGAGCGGTTACACGGCATCACGCTGGAGAGCCGCATCAGCGGATCTTCGCTGTTCACCAGTACCGCAGGCTTCTTCAGGTTGACCACAACGTCTAAAATTGCCGGATCGTCGACGGTGAGTGCCAGCATACCGCCAATATCCTCCTGATTAAGCAAATCGGTCAGCGCCTGCGTACCCTTGTCAGACAGCGGGTGGGTGACCAAATCCAGCCCCAGCACTTTGGCGCGCTCTTTCAGCCCTTGCAGCACATACCAACTGAATTGATAACGGTGATAATCCAGCATCGCCACCTGAGAGACGGCGAGCACGATCCGGGAGCCGCCCATTTCCACCGCTGGGCTGTAGCGCACTGCCCGCGCCACTTCCAGGATTTTTGCACGCAGCGCCTGACTCACCCCTTTTTCGCCGCTCAACGCACGGGATACTGTGCTTAGCGAGGTGCCACAGCGCGCGGCGATATCTTCCAGCCGGACACGGCGCGCACCGCCGTCCAACTTTTCTGTGTCACCCGCGTCTTTTTCGTGATTGTTTTTCATAATGTTACACAGTGGTCAAGGATTAAGATGCACACTTACTCTACTGTGAAGCCATGAAGGCTGTCAGCGTCTTTCACATTGATTTGTTGGTCTTTAGCGTGAAATAAGGAGAAAAATCACGATGATCGAGACGGAAAGATTGATTCTGCGTCAATGGCGCGATGAAGATTACCCCATTTTCGCACAATTAAACGCCGACCCGGAAGTGATGCGCTATTTCCCTGAGCTGATGTCGCGCGAAGAAAGCGATGCGCAGGCCGGGCATATCAGCAGACATATTGCCAACAAAGGCTGGGGCTTCTGGGCCGTAGAATTGAAATCAAGCGGCGCATTTATCGGCTTTATTGGTTTACATAAGCAGCCGGAAGAGAGCGGAATTCCGCATGCGCCGCTTATCGAAGCGGGCTGGCGCTTGCAAGCGCGCCATTGGGGAAACGGCTATGCGACGGAAGGGGCAAAACGCGCTATTCGCTATGCCTTTGAGCAACTTGACGCACCCGAGGTCTACGCCTACACCCCGCGGCAGCACCTTGCTTCACAGCGTGTGATGATAAAAGCAGGCATGACCAACACCGGTGAAGATTTTAATTATCCCAAAATACCGGCGGGTCATGCGCTGGAGCGGTTCTGTTTATACAAGATTACGCGCTGACGGGTGTCTTTCACCCATTTATTGGGCGTTATCTATATGCTCAGAAATTCAGAGGAAAACGTTTCAATTCAACGACGCGAGTGCTCGGGTAATATCGTTGCGTCGCCCACTGTCAGCAATTTCTCTGCCAGGGCGTGGCGCAGCCTTTAACGCTTTTTCCAGATAGGTTTTGGCTAACGTTTTATCCCCCTGTTGAAGCAAAAAATCACCATAAAAGTAATTGGGGTCGATACCGTCAGGATTAATTGCCAATGCATTCTTCAGCATTTCACCTGCCTTTTCTTTATCACCAAAGCCAATGGGCCACCCCGGCACCTGATAATAAAGCACGCCAAGACTGGTCCAGGCAGAGCCTTGCAGGGCGCCAGGATTGATGGCAATCGCGGCTTCCAGTGAGCTACGAGCCCCTTTCACCAACGACAGCGCACCTAACCCTCCTTTTGTACCTGCCCAACTGCTGTCAATGATTGCAGACCAGATAAGCAAGGGCGCATCTTTATCCCCTAACGCAGTCGATGCAGCATGAGCCTTCTCGCTCAGCGCACTGAAACAGCTTTCTTTCTGTTTATCCAACGTGCGGTATTGGCAAACAGACCACCCTAACTCCAACTCATTAAGAGAGGATGCAGCTTGTGAATAACTCGGCAGACCTAAGGGCAAAGCCAAAAGCATGAGATGATGTATTTTCATTTCAGCGATCCTTTTACCGGTGAGCGAAGGTGACGCATGATGGTCGGTAATTTTTTACTGAGCGCTCTGTCCACTATCGAAGGAAACA
Source organism: Candidatus Symbiopectobacterium sp. NZEC135 (assembly GCF_025962695.1). Taxonomy (NCBI): domain Bacteria; kingdom Pseudomonadati; phylum Pseudomonadota; class Gammaproteobacteria; order Enterobacterales; family Enterobacteriaceae; genus Symbiopectobacterium; species Candidatus Symbiopectobacterium sp. NZEC135. The sequence goes on from NZ_JAGFPF010000014.1 coordinate 27,018, forward strand.
GCGCATTGATTTTCACAAACAGACGTTCTGCCAGCCCAATTCGACTACGCAACGTATTTTGCTCCAATGCAGCAATAACGTGCCGCGCTACTGTTTCAGGCGTATCGCAACGGTTCCCCAATGCATTATTCATGGCATAGGCGGCATCAGAATTCAGGCGGGTACTCGTTGCACGGGGGGCAACATACAAAACAGAGAGCCCCAAAGGTGCCACTTCGCGACCCAATGCTTCAGAAAAGCGATGTATCGATGCTTTGGTTGCGCTGTAAACGCTATAGCCCGGATGACCAATTTCGCCCAATACTGAACCAATATTCAAAATCACCCCACCTTCACGGAACTGCTTGCACAGCGCCCTGGTGAGCAACATCGGCAATTCCACATTCGTGTGAATCTGCTCGCGAATATCGCTAAAAGACTGTTTATCAAACAGCGCGAAACAACTGCTGCCCGCATTGTTGATCAACACATCGAGACGCACGCCAGCCTGAAAGCTCTCAGCAAGATGATAAATTTCCTCATCGCTGTAGCGGTTCATCAATATGACTTTATGCCTTTCGCGATGCGGTAACTGTGCATAAAGTTTCTCTAACGCCTCTCTATTTCTTCCGACAAGCCAAAGAAATGCCCCAGCCTCTGCTAATTGCAGGGAAAGGGCCTGGCCGATTCCGCCACTGGCTCCGGTAATCAAGACATTTTTATTTTGCAGGTTCATGGCTAGGCTCGCTCAACTGGCAAAGCATCTCACCGTACAGGGAATAGACGGTACGGGCCGTATGGATAATGTCTTTTTGATCTTGAGGGTTGGTAGTGCGATCCATCAGTGAAGCAAAAAACTTGATGTGATCCATATCCAACGCGCCATGGGATCGCAAATAGCTAGTTGCTTGATCGTCTAAGCCTAGTGCGCCTTGCAAAGCTTCAGCAATGGGCGTCGCAATCGTCACACTGGTCCCTTCTAACACATGTACCATGCCAAAAATACACATCGGGTTAACCCGCTCAATCTGGTGATAAAGATAAGCAATCATCAACTCAATAGGTTGGCCAGGCTGGCCATTTCTGACAGATTCAGCATTGCCACCGCAGTGCTGAATATCATTAAGTATCCACTCTTGGTGTCCATATTCTTCATCAATGTATTCAGCAATGGCTTGGCGTACCCATTCATAGGAGGTGGGCAAACGGCTGCCTGCGCACATCAACAAAGGCACAGTTTGATTCACGTGGTAGTAAGCCTGTGTCAGAAACGCAATGTACATTTCCGACGTAATATCGCCACGCATGCAACGTTCAATCACGGGTGCAGAAAGCATTTTGCTCCGCGCTTGATGGGTCTGTTCCTGCAAAATTGAGTAGAAAGACATTTATGCCTCCTGATTAAGACAAATAATGTATTGTTGCATCATGTGCCAGATATCATCACGCCGGATTCGCCCATTAGCCGTGAGCGCTTTCGGCCCCGATATCATTGACGTAAAAAGTAAATGATGGGGTTTTGCGTAGTCGGGTAACCTGTCAGACAGGGCTTTCAGTTGCTCCCTTGCGGCCTGTTCCATACCTGGGAAGGCATCAACCAATGCGACATTCTTGGCAAGCCCTTCACCAAATATCACCAGCCGCCGCACGGCCGGGCAAGCCATCGCCTCTGCCTCTACCCATTCAGGAGAGAAATTGCGACCAAAAGCCGTTATCTGAACATTTCGCCGACGCCCTGTGATTTGGATATAACCTTCATCATCGATCTGACCCAAGTCACCCGTCGCATACGGCGTAGGAAAAGGTCTTTCGCCCAGATAGCCAATGGCATTGCCAGGGCTCACTACCTGCAACTCTCCCTGACTGTCAATGTGTACGTGGATACCGGGTAGCGGTTTGCCTGCACTGCCAATATGGTTAGCCCCCGGTAAATTGAGTGACACCACTGAACCACACTCCGAAAGCCCATATCCCTCATACACCGGCAATCCTCTGGCATGCGCCGTGCTCAGTAAAGAAGGAGAGACTTTGCCCCCTCCGACAGCAACAAAATGCAGTGAAGCCGTACTGGCAGGGTGTGTTTGATGAAACATAAACAACACTCGCAGGAGTTCTGGCACCAGCACCACGCTGTGGGGCTGCCAGGTTGTTAGCGCTTTCCCCAGTGCATCGGGGTTAAACTGACCAGAAGCGCCAAAACCAATGTCAGAGGAAGGGAGTATCACACTCTCCACACCCAATATCAGAGGTACATAAATCCCACAGATATTCTCCAGCAATGTACTGAGTGGCAACGTCACCATATGCCGTTGTAAATCTAACGATTGCATCAAACCGCTCAGCGTCTCTGCATTCCAGCTCATTCCTGCCACGCTCAGGCAAACCCCTTTCGGATGATTGGTAGTGCCCGATGTGTAAGTGATTTTGGCCGTTCCTGCGGGTAATTCTGGCGGATGGCTCAGATGACGCCGTTGAAGCATGCCTAGCATGGACTCATCCTGCTGCCACCCACGCCGGGGCGTTCCCCCCAAAATAGCGTCAGCACCGCTGGTATCAAGCAGCCACTGCTGCTGCTGCACAGAAAAAAAAGGCGGTACAGGTATGCATACCGTGCCATTTTTTAAACAGGCAAGATCGGCTATCGCCCACTCAGGCCCATTATCCAAGGCCAGCGCCAATCGTCTTATATCAGCAGATTTCAGATACGCAGCAAAATGGGCGACATCGTCAGCGTATTCGCGCCAACTCCAATCACGGGCTACAGAACGCAACGCAATACCTTCTGGGCGCTCAGTTGCCCAAATTTCCAGTTGTTTATCAAGCATGTTGAACTCCTGGTACCGTTGTCCACGGCTCTGCGGGCAATTGATTGAACAGACTGAACAACAGCGTATTGTTCCTCAGTTCAGCCATGCCACCCGATAGCTCACCCGCCATAATCTGCGGATGATATTGGTAGTAACTCCCCCACAGCTCAGCATCTGCACCAAGGCGTTTACCATCGGCCTCCGCCAGAAGAACGGGGTTTAAATTTAACCGAGTAAAAATATTTCTAATTTTCTTCGTACCAGTAAATACGATATAGGTGTAGTGGTAGTGCGCCAAAAGCCAGCACACTGCGGCGTACATCACTCGGGCAGCAGCACCATCGCTTGCAGCAAAGTTCCCAATTTCAACCAAAGAATTTCTGGATACCCCTGCTGGAAAGTAGGATTGCATGAGAACCTCAACAGGTTGATCGAGATATTTTTCAAGAAATAATGGCCCTGAAACTGCGGGCATAATGCCGCAAGCGGCACGCAATTGCCCTTGTGCATCATGCAAACTCAGCAGCCATGGCATACATATCTTTAAATCTGCACCAAAACTCTGTTTATAGTGATCGCGAATAAAAAGGGTAGTCGAATTTATTTCTACACCACCATTATTCCATGCTAACAAACAGGGCGAAGTAATTCTCATCATTGAAAGTCCTGTAATTAGGTCTTATACAGTAGTCTGCCGATAGCGAAGAAATAGGTGTAACACGCCCATCGCCCCATGAGAGAAGAAATAAATTTCGACAAAGGCTGTCATGAATTTATGCCAATGGATAATCATCTTGGTTAACGATAAAGGCGCATTAATAGATTCCAGTAAGAACCATAAACCGCCGCTCATCGCTACAATGAGCAGTGCCAGCACCCCCGCCCCTTGAACTGTTGCGGCGAGACCACCATGGTGTGCCTCAGGAAGTTTCCCATGCTTTAGTAAAAAAACATCCTGTACAATATCTTTGAAATCAAACTTCACCCATGAGAAGTAGTAAAAAAAACCTCTTTTCACCAGCATCCATGAAAATAAAAAAACGCCTAAAACAATCAGCAAAATGCCAGATGAAATATGTACCCAGGTAATAAATGCATCCAGGGTATGCTGCCCCAAAGATTCTCTCTCGGTAAAATTTGAATTTATTATTTGAAACAAAATAAGAACGGCAACAGCAATATGCATCACCCGAAAAAGGGGGGCATCATCATAAGGTGTCATATGCCATAAACGTTTTTTCATTTACGCACTCCTTCACGTATCTCTTAGCGTTACTGAAGAGAATACGGAGGATTTATTAAGTGAACCTTAAGGCTTTAAAAAATCTATACATTAAAAAATAAGAGAGGAAGTTCAAGAAAAATGGGTACAAACATTAAATTTGTACCCACAATAACAGGTAGTTAAGAACAGAAAGGTATCACACCTCAATATCCGCCCGATCGCCCTTCTCTTGCAGCCAGTTGCGGCGATCTTCCGAGCGTTTCTTCGCCAGCAGCATATCCATCACCGCCAGCGTTTCGTTCACATCGTCTTCGCTGATAGTAAGCTGTACCAGGCGGCGCGTATTGGGATCCAGCGTGGTTTCGCGCAGCTGTAGCGGGTTCATTTCCCCCAACCCTTTAAAGCGCTGAACGTTAGGTTTGCCCTTCTTGCGCTTAAGTTGCTCCAACACCCCGGCTTTCTCTTCTTCATCCAGCGCGTAGTAGACTTCTTTGCCCAGATCGATACGATACAATGGTGGCATGGCGACATACACATGGCCGCCTGCGACCAACGGGCGGAAATGGCGCACAAACAGCGCACACAGCAGCGTGGCGATGTGCAAACCGTCCGAGTCAGCATCCGCCAGAATACAGATCTTACCGTAGCGCAACTGGCTGAGATCGTCGCTGTCCGGATCCATGCCGATGGCGACAGAAATATCATGCACTTCCTGCGAGGCCAGCACTTCATCGGAAGAGACTTCCCAGGTATTAAGGATCTTGCCCTTGAGCGGCATGATGGCTTGAAACTCACGCTCACGCGCCTGCTTGGCGGAGCCGCCCGCAGAATCCCCTTCCACCAGGAACAGCTCGGTTTTATTCAAATCCTGTGAGGTGCAGTCCGCCAGTTTCCCCGGTAACGCCGGGCCGCTGGTCAATTTCTTACGCACCACTTTTTTGGCCGCGCGCATGCGACGCTGGGCGCTGGAGATCGCCAATTCGGCCAGCATTTCAGCCGCTTGCACGTTCTGATTCAGCCACAGGCTAAACGCATCCTTCACCACGCCAGACACAAACGCGGCGCACTGACGCGAAGAGAGGCGCTCTTTGGTCTGCCCGGCAAACTGCGGATCCTGCATCTTCACCGACAGCACATAGGCACAGCGCTCCCAGATATCTTCAGCGCTGAGTTTCACACCGCGCGGTAGAATATTGCGGAATTCGCAAAACTCGCGCATGGCATCCAGTAAGCCCTGACGCAGGCCGTTAACGTGGGTCCCGCCTTGCACCGTCGGAATCAGGTTGACGTAGCTTTCCGTCAGCAGTTCGCCCCCTTCTGGTAGCCACAGCAACGCCCAGTCCACCGCTTCGGTATCGCCCGCAATGGCGCCGATAAACGGTTTTTCCGGCAACGTAGGCAAACCGTTAACCGCTTCGCACAGGTAGTCGTTCAGACCATCCTGATAGCACCAACGCTGTTCGGTATTGTTAACCTTGTCCTTAAACGTGATTTCCACACCGGGGCACAGCACCGCTTTGGCTTTCAATAAATGCGACAGACGCGAGACAGAAAAACGCGGGCTGTCAAAAAAGCTGGCGTCCGGCCAGAAATGCACGCGAGTGCCCGTGTTGCGTCGCCCGCAGGTGCCGCTCACCGTTAACGCTTGCACCTTTTCGCCGTTTTCGAAGGCAATATCGTAAACCTGCCCGTCGCGACGAACGGTCACTTCGACGCGTGAGGACAGCGCGTTCACCACCGAGATTCCCACGCCGTGCAAACCACCGGAGAACTGGTAGTTTTTGTTGGAGAATTTCCCACCAGCGTGCAGACGACACAGAATCAGCTCAACGGCGGGCACCCCTTCTTCCGGGTGAATATCCACAGGCATGCCACGACCGTCATCAATCACTTCAAGCGACTGATCTTCGTGCAGGATAACGTCAACACGGCGCGCATGGCCCGCCAGCGCTTCATCGATGCTGTTATCAATCACTTCCTGCCCCAAATGGTTGGGGCGAGTGGTATCGGTGTACATCCCCGGACGACGGCGCACCGGTTCTAATCCGCTGAGCACCTCAATGGCGTCAGCGTTATAACTTGATTGACTCATATTCGCGTTAGTCGTTGTTTAAATGTGTAAAACGGAATGGCGCTGAGAGGGTGCATTGCCCGCAGACGACGCGTTGTCGTTGTCCGTGTCAGTAAGGACAGTGCAGTACAGAACGGATTAATCGTCGCTCAATCCAAGGAAACGCACAATGGGGTCAAAATACTGTTCAAACCCAACAAAACTGTGGTTCCCGCCCGATTCCACCGTCTGGCGACACGCCGTGTAATACGCCACAGCCTGCCGATAATCCAGCACTTCATCCCCTGTCTGGAGCAAACACCACAGTAAATCTGGCGCCTCGAGTGATTCAATCTGCATCACTTTCAGGTCGTAAATATGCCGAGACTCTAGCACATATTCTTCACCTGTATAGGGGTTACAATATTCGCCGAGATGTCCCAGCAACAGTTCGAAGGGTTTTACCGCCGGATTGACGACCACGGCGGGCAAGGTAAAACATTGCGACAACCAGGTGGCGTAATAGCCGCCCAGCGATGATCCCACCAGACCAAGCGGATGCCCCGCCCGCGCCATCACCAACGATTCCAGCAGATCGGCCGCCTCCGCAGGATAGGGCGGCAGTTGCGGCACCAGCATTTCAATATGGGGATGGTGCTGCGCCAGCCATGCGGCCAGCGCCGTCGCTTTGGCCGATTTCGGCGTACTGTTGAAACCGTGGAGGTAGAGTAGCGTAGGCATTAATAGCCGTCCGAATCCATATCAGGCAAAAACTCGCTGCCGTTCAGGCGGTAAACGCGCGTCTCCAGCGAACCGTCTGATAACAGATCCAAATAGCGCCAGCCGGGACCAACATCGTCAATGGTAAAGTTGGTGCAGTGCGGTTTGAACTGCACACAGGTGGAAGGCGTCGCCATCAGTCTGCGCCCGTTCCAGTCAAGATCCAGCTCCTGATGAATATGTCCGCACAGCACATTTTTCACCTGCGGATAACGCGCCAGCACCGCATCCAGATGGTGGGCGTTACGCAGGCTGTGCTGATCGAGCCAGGTACAACCGGAAGCCAACGGATGGTGATGTAACAGCAACAGCGTATGACGCTCGGGAAAACGCAGCATGCTGCGCTCCAACCACTCGAGTTGATATTCGCTCAACTCGCCGTGGGGCACGCCAAACACCTGGCTGTCTAACAAAATGATCTGCCAGGCATCGCCCAACAGCACGTGCTTGGAAGGCGCGATGCCCGCCTGTGCCAACACATCCACCATCGCAGGCTGGAAATCATGATTTCCCGGCAGCCACACGCAAGGCGCGGATAACTGCGCAATGCCACGCGTAAAGTGGTGATAGGCCTCCTGCGAATGATCCTGAGCAAGATCTCCCGTTGCCACAATAAGGTCAACATCCTGCCCCTGCGCCTGAATGGCAGACAACACGGCATGGTAACTACGGTATGTGTTCACGCCGAGCAGTGTCTCGTGCTCGCCGGCAAACAAGTGGGTATCGGTTATTTGCAAAATCCTGATTCTGGCCCCACTCGCCACAGGAACTTTCAGCAGACTTTCCAAAAAATAGTATCCTTGGTTACTGAAATCTGTCTAACAGACGGGAATCGACATTTCGCGGTGCCGATGTAAAACCATGCGCCAGGCAGTACCTTAGCCAATCAGCAAGAAACTGATTAATTTGATGCTTTTCATCACGTTGATGCAATTTTTTATTCGGGTAATCATAACGTGCTTTAAAACGGTAGATCTGCTGACTGGCACACACTTCCGCAACCAGCGCGTCGTGGTAGAGCCGCACGCTCAACGTTGGCAGGCTCCAATAGCTGACAGCGGGCGCAATCTGCTGGATTTCAACCAATGAGGTATAACGCGTGGATTCCACTATTGTTAAGCGATAGCTTGCACTATTGACATGATAAACCGCACTTTCTCCGACTTCATCCTTTCGCGGCAATAAACGGCGTAATTGTGCGAAATTCATTTCGCACAGCCGCATCATGGCCGGAAAATCCGGGGTGTAGCGTTTCATCCGTTTACTCCGTCCACGCCTGTCTCAATTGCGTATGGTGCAACGCCAACCATTGCAGCGCAATGACAGACGCCGCGTTATCAATTATTCCACTTTCCACCCAGGCGTAGCTCTGTTCGCGGCTGACAACATGCACCCGAATGTCTTCATTCTCTTCGGCCAGACCGTGAATGCCCTGTGCGGCACGGGCATCCACTTCGCCCACCATCACCGCCAGACGCTCACTGGTGCCACCCGGGCTCGCCAGATAGCTGATGATCGGCTTACAGCGCCCAACATTGAGGCCGGCTTCTTCCTGCGCTTCACGTCGCGCCACCGCTTCCAGGCTCTCACCCGGTTCAATCATGCCGGCCACCAGTTCAAACAGCCACGGGGTCGGGCTGGTGTCATAAGCGGCAATACGGATCTGTTCTATCAGCACCACTTCATCGCGCACCGGATCATAGGGCAGCAACACAACCGCATGACCCCGCTCCAAAATTTCCCGGCTGACTTCACCGCTCATCTCCCCGTTAAACAATCGATGACGAAAACGGTAGCGCTCCAGCGAAAAAAAACCCTCGTACAGCGACTCTCGTGCAATAATTTCTACATCGTCTTTATGGAAAGTCGCCGGATGGGACACAGACACAGCCATACCTCAACTCCTTGCGAGCAACAGCAGGTACCGGGATGTGTCTCATGTATCATGATGGACATCATACTTGCGATGCTTTGTGATAAATTAAAACCTATTTGACCAAACGTTAGGGCCTGAGAGCAAATTAAACCCCCTAATGGGGTCGGTCAGGGGGAAGATGGCACGTTCAGCCAACTTATCCTATTGGCACATTCTGATAGAATCTGCCGGATTCGTTTTTTGACAGCGCTATCTCCGCTACATCGTTGCCTTAGCTGCACAACAAGGAATGCACATGAAGAAATTGCTCCCTCTTCTTATTGGTCTGAGCCTGAGCGGCTTTAGCGCCATGGGTCACGCGGAAAATCTGTTACAGGTCTATCAACAAGCCAAAACCACCAACCCGGATTTACGCAGCTCGGCTGCCACCCGTGATGCCGCTTTCGAGAAAATCAACGAGGCTCGCAGCCCGCTGTTGCCACAACTCGGGCTCGGAGCCGACTACGGTTACACCAAAGGTTTTCGTGATAGCAATGGCGTGAACAGCAACGTTACCAGCGGTGCCTTGCAGTTGAGCCAGACCCTGTTTGATATGTCGAAATGGCGCGCCTTGACGCTGCAAGAAAAGCAGGCAGGCATTCAAGATGTGACCTACCAGACGGCCCAACAGTCGCTGATCCTCACAACCGCTACCGCTTATTTCAACGTGCTGCGCGCCATTGATGCGCTCTCCTACGTTAACGCCCAGAAACAGGCGATTTACCGCCAGCTCGATCAAACCACCCAGCGCTTTAATGTTGGATTGGTGGCGATCACCGACGTACAGAACGCCCGTGCCCAATACGACAGCGTATTGGCCAATGAAGTCTCTGCACGCAACACGCTGGATAACGCGCTGGAAAATCTGCGTCAGGTCAGCGGCAACTTCTACCCGCAACTGGCAGGGCTGAATATCACCCGTTTCTCCACCGAGAAACCGGGAGTGATTGCCACCTTACTGAAAGATGCGGAAAACCATAACCTGAGCCTGTTGTCCGCGCGTCTCAGCCAGGATTTGGCGCGTGAGCAGATTCGCTCAGCGGAAACCGGTCATATGCCAACGCTGGATCTGACGGCTTCCTCCGGCGTCAGCAACACGCGTAACACCGGTTCTAATAATACTTCAAGAGATCTTGATGCAGGCCAAAACAAAATCGGCCTGTCATTAACCGTGCCGCTCTACAGCGGCGGTGCCACCAGTTCACGCGTGAAACAGGCGCAGCACAGCTTTGTCAGCGCCAGCGAACTGCTGGAAAGCGCACATCGCTCCGTGGTGCAGACCGTGCGCTCCTCGTTTAACAATATTTCTGCTTCGATCAGCAGCATCAACGCTTACAAACAGGCTGAAGTGTCTGCGCAAAGCTCTTTGGATGCGATGGAAGCAGGCTATCAGGTGGGTACGCGTACCATCGTTGACGTGTTGGATGCCACCACCACGTTATATAACGCCAAGCAGCAGCTTTCTAACGCGCGTTATGACTACCTGATCAACCAGTTGAACATTAAGTCAGCGTTGGGCACCTTGAATGAAAACGACTTGCAGGCGCTGAACGGCGCGTTAGGTCAGGACGTTTCCACGTCACCGGCCTTTACTGACAGCAGCGCACCGGAGCCGAAAGCACCGCGCGGCTAATCAGACAGCACGGTTCTGACGGTTGATAACCCAAAGGAGATACGCTGCGTATCTCCTTTTTGTTTGCCTTGGATTAATTCCACGCCGTCCAAGTGCGCAATAAAATGTATAGCAACGTAAAGAGCAGGCGTTCTGACAGGCGTAGTGCTTTAAATTCAGCCAGCCATCCCCTATGCTAATGCACACTTGGCACACCTTTGGCATTGACGCCTTACCCTCTGGGATAACCACATGAAACGTACAGAAAATATACAGAAGGACGCTTTCCGAAAAGGGTGGCGCTCCTATCGTCTGGCACCGGTTGCGCTTGCGATCAGCGCTGCCATTATTCTGGCCGGTTGCGAACAGACCGACGAAACCGTGTCGATGTATCAAAACGCGGATGACTGCTCGGCATCCAACCCATCCATGAGCGCACAGTGCACCACGGCGTACAACAACGCGCTGAAAGAAGCCGAAAAAACCGCACCGAAATACGCCAGCAAAGAAGACTGCGTCGCAGAATTTGGCGAAGCGCAATGTACGCCGGTGCCGGCTCAGGCAGGCGCTGCCGCTCAACCAACACAGACCAGCAGTTCCTGGATGCCGCTGATGGCCGGTTACATGATGGGCCGCATGATGGGCGGTGGCGCAGGCTTTGCCCAGCAGCCGCTGTTCTCATCCCGCTCTCCGGCAAGCCCGGCCAACGGTCAGTTCGTTGACGCCAGCGGTAAAAGCTACGGCGCCGCCACTTCCGGTCGTACCGTTACCGTGCCCAAAACAGCGCTGGCCCCTAAACCCGCGACCACTAACACCATCACCCGTGGCGGTTTTGGCGAAAGCGTTGCCAAGCAGACCAGTATGCAACGTAGCAGCGCCAGCACCGGTTCCAGCTCCTCTTCTCGCAGTATGGGTGGCTAAGGAACATAAGCATGAAGCGCGTAGATATTGCCGAACGCCCGGATTGGCGTGAAAAGGCGACAGAGTTTGGTTTCAACTTTCACACCATGTACGGCGAGCCCTACTGGTGTGAAAATGCTTACTATCAGTTCACGTTGGCGCAAATTGAGGAGTTGGAAGCAGCAACCGCCGAACTGCACCAAATGTGTCTGCAAGTGGTCGAAAAGGTGGTCAGCAGCGATGCATTGCTGACCAAATTCTGCATTCCCAAGCACACCTGGGAATTTGTCAGAAGCTCCTGGCGCAGCCAGCAGCCTTCGCTCTACTCGCGCCTCGATCTGGCCTATGACGGAAAAGGCCCGGCCAAGCTGCTGGAAAACAATGCCGATACGCCGACATCGCTGTATGAGGCGGCCTTTTTTCAATGGCTGTGGCTGGAAGATCAGAAAGAGGCCGGTAAGCTGCCACAGGATGCCGATCAGTACAACAGCATTCAGGAAGCGCTGATCGCTCGCTTTGAAGAACTGCGCCTCAATCACGGCTTCGGCCTGCTGCATATGGCCTGCTGTCAGGATACTGAAGAAGATCGCGGCACAGTGCAATACCTTCAGGATTGCGCGCTGGAGGCGGGCTTGCCCACAGAGTTTCTCTTTATGGAAGAGATCGGGCTGGGTGAAAAAGGCCAATTCACCGATATGCAAAACCAGGTGATCGGCAACCTGTTCAAGCTCTACCCGTGGGAATTCATGCTGCGCGAAATATTTTCCACCAAGTTGGAAGATGCGGGTGTGCGCTGGCTGGAACCGGCCTGGAAAAGCATCATTTCTAACAAGGCGTTGCTGCCGATGCTGTGGGAAATGTTCCCCAACCATCCCAACCTGCTGCCCGCCTACTTCGCTGATGACGATCATCCTCCACTCGACAGCTACGTGGTTAAACCGCTGTTCTCACGTGAAGGTGCCAACATTCAGATCGTGAAAAACGGGCAGCAGATCGCCTCCGTTGACGGCCCTTACGGCGAAGAAGGCAAGATCGTTCAACAGTATCACCCACTGCCAACCTTTGGTGACAGCCATACGGTGATCGGCAGTTGGTTGGTCAACGATCAGCCGTGCGGCATTGGTCTGCGCGAAGATCGGGAACTGATCACTCAGGATCTGTCACGCTTTTACCCGCACATCATTCTGGACTGATTCCCGCCATCAGGAAAAGCCACTGAACTCAGTGGCTTTTTTCTTAGCGTTACTGCACTAATACCATGATGTAATTGAATTAATTCCTAAAAATATTAAAGTACATGTCCTCTTCGCCGATATTCAATAGCGTTATTTACCTCATGGAAAAAGGACTTTTATGAAAAAGCGACTTCTGTCTGCGCTGCTGCTTTGCGCCGTCAGCACCCTGTTTACCGCCCATGCCGCCAGCACTGCCTCTCTGCCAGCCGATGTTAAAGCCATCTACGATGAAGATACCGATCTGGTAAAACGCGCAGAACAGGGCGATCTCGAAGCGCAGAACCGCCTGGCGTATAACCTGACCACCAGCGGTTCAGACAGCGCCTGGAAAGAAGGGTTTGTGTGGCTGAAACGCGCAGCAGATGGTGGGCATGTGCCCTCGCAGTTTGCCGTAGGCAAAACCTACTTTACGTCGAAAAGAATTCCGCACGATCCACAGCAGGGGCAGGTGTACCTGACCAAAGCGGCCGATGCTAATCTACCTATCGCGCAAATGGCACTGGCAAGCCTGCTCGCCGACGGCAAAGCGTTGAAGAAGGATGCTAAAGCATCGGCGTTTTGGGCAAACCGCCTGCTGAACAACGCTAAAGCGTCCGAGAGTCACAAAAAGACAGCGCAGGATATTTTAGACTCGCTTAAAAACGGCTAATTAGCGTTTATGCCTATACCCTAAATAATTCATGTTGCAGGACAAAACGTTTACGTTTTGAACAGCGCTTGCGCTGGCCCTTTAGGACGAGGCTCATTTATGAGTCTCGTAATGCAGCAAGTGAATGACAAATTTGTCTGGAACAAATTTGAACAGCGCCTGCGCTGGTCCATAAGGTGAACCTCAGGGGTAAGGTTCATTCATCCCGATGAGCTTACTCAGGTAAGTGATTCGGGTGAGTGAGCGTAGCCAACACACCTGCAACTTGGAGTCTGACGTGTACAAACTAAGAATGTTAGTCGCTGGGCAAGCCCACAGCATGTGGGCTTATTTAGGTACTGGTCTGTACTAAATGGAATGAACTCGGCTTCCCTTGAACGCGCTGAGGGGTTGCTCACACGACAATTTTTCAGTGAGGTGTTTTTGCATCTCCATAAGATTAAGCGCCATCTGATTACTCATTAACCGGTTTTGTGTCAAATCGGACATGATAGATCCCATCATATCAAAATCATCCAAGTTGCATGCCAACAATATTTTTTCCAGTTCAGGAAATCTAGAGTAAAAATCATGAAAAATAATGTTCTTGTTATTATCATTTAAGCCACACTGACTGTTGTCTCTTGAAGGCGTTAAGTGAAGGATATCTTGATAATCAGCAATAAAATACCGTCCATCAATAACTATATCGTTCAACATAATATCCATCCTTATTTTTTTAATAATATGATTATCTATTGAGAGAGTGACCGTTCTATTCTCAGTATCAAATTCGGTATGAAAGCGATCTTTGTGTGTTTCGCCTGCGTAGGACTTAAGCTTTTCAAAAACCGAAATTACGCCATATCAACTGTTAGACGAGGCATCATTTTTCTCATTTTTTTCAATGCCATGACAAGCTATTCTATCCTGATAAAGAATGTCAAATAACGTTTGTAACGCGCGTTCTTTTTTTTCTGTTCTAAACAGGTCTTTAAATTTATCCCATAATCCCATATACGTGGCGTCGTATCGATTACCAATCAATAAATGGGAAACCCTCGAGTAATTAAGTTCACAGCCATTTATGTTTATTGACATTTTATTTCTTCTATATGATTAATTAAAACATAATAATATAAACATCAGATTGAGCCACCACCAGGTTATAACCCTATACGCCAATAGGGTTTAATGACGATATAACTTATCATCGCTGAAAATACCTTTCGCGATGAGCATGCGGCTAATCAATCACTGCGGTTTTTATTTTCGGAAAAAAAAGCCCGCGTATAAACGCGGGCCCGATGTTCACATTTAACCGCCAATTTGTACCGACAGCATACTCAATGCTCCCATCACAATACCATCGACGGGCACCGTGATGGGCTCTTTGCCATCCCAACTGCCCAGCACATAGAGCAGCGGTAAAAAGTGGTCGGGCGTCGGGTTCGACAACGCCGCCCCTTTATGTTGCATAAAGTCCACCAGCGGGTGGTTATCTCCCTGGTAGTTCAGGTTGTCTTTGACAAACTGATTGAAGGAAACCGCCCAGTCATAAGGCGCAGCATCGCCATCCCATTTCACCATACGCAGGTTATGCACCACGTTGCCGCTGGCGACAATCATATAGCCCTCATCACGCAGTGCTGCCAGTTTAGTACCCAACTGGTAGTGGTACTCTGCCGATTGCGTGCCGTCCACGCTCAGTTGCACCACAGGAATATCCGCATCCGGGTACATCTTGATCAACACGCCCCAGGAGCCGTGGTCAAACCCCCATTGCTCGTGGTCAGCAATCACCGGCAGCGGTGCCAACGCCTGTTGAATGCGCTCCGCCAATTCAGGCGATCCCGGTGCCGGATACTGGGTATCAAACAGCGCCTGCGGGAAACCGCCAAAATCGTGGATGGTGCGCGGTTTCTCCATCGCTGTTACCGCCGTGCCACGGGTGTACCAGTGGGCCGAGACCGCGATAATGCCTTTCGGACGCGGCAGGGTTTCGCCTAATTGACGCCATGCGCGCGTATATTCATTCTCTTCCAACACGTTCATCGGGCTACCATGGCCGAGAAACAGTGCGGGCATCCGGGAAGTGTTCATAGAAGTATCCTTAGTGAGCCATATTGATGTGCCAGTGCACTCGATAGGATTACTCTACGCCCTTTTCCACCGGGAGAAAGTCACCGGCGCGTGATGAAGAACATCAATAAATTTGAATCATCACGGTTGGACTTCAGCCATTTTCAAACCAGCACTTTCGCTACTTACGTTCACACTGCCACCCCCTTTCCCGCCATTCGAGGCTGTGCGTAAGCCTCAAACCAGAAAGGAAGGCTTCATCGTGCGATACCACAATCATTGCGCCCGGAAATGTGGACAAGGCGACCTCAATTGCCTGCGTTGACGTCAGATCGAGATGGTTGGTGGGTTCATCCAACAACAGCAATTGCGCGGCATCGCGACGCCAAAGAACGCAAGCCAGAGCGGCCTTCAAACGCTCACCGCCGCTCAATGCCGCCAAAGGTAGACCCACTTTATTCGCATCCAGTTGCAGTTGCGCCAGCCGGGTACGCAGGACGCCCTCCTCCAGCGGCGTATCGTCGGCATTAAGATGCGCCAGTACCGACAACGAGAGATCCAAACGTGACAAATGCTGATCAAGATAAACCGTGGTGACTGAAACCCGACAGTCTCCCGATACCGGCGTTTCATCGCCCATAATCACCTTGAGCAGGGTCGATTTACCACAGCCGTTTGGTCCGCGCAGCGCTATTCGCATCGGGCCATCCATCCTCCAATTGAAAGGCGCATTCGTGATGTGGGGCAATACGAGATCATCCATCACCAACACGGGTTTATTGGGAGCAACATGGCTACCTGGCAGCGTGAATAATATCGGGCTATCTTCCTCGACCCGTCCTCGCATTTCACAGACAGCAGCATTAAGCACATCATGTTGCTCACGGTGCTGCTTACGCAGCGTGCCTAAACGCGCTTTTGCTGCCGCTTTGTATTGCACCCGCTCAAATGACGCGATATTCAGTGAATCTACCGTGCGTAAGGTCTGTGCCGAACGCCGCTGGCTGGCATCATGCTCTTTTTGCAAACGCAGGCGGGTGCGCCGACGCTCGGTGGTCGCGTGTTCCAATGCCGCCTGAGCAGCCTGCTGCTCAGTCTGGCGCTGCCGCTGATAGTCATCATAATTGCCGCCGTAGTGACGCAACCCCATCGGGGTCAGTTCCACAATGCGCGGCATCATCGCCAGCAGTTCACGATCGTGCGTCGCCACCAATGCACCACCGCGTCGCTGGGAAAGCTTGTCGTAAAACCACGCTCTCGCCTGTCGATCGAGATGGTTCGTCGGCTCATCAAGCAGTAAATAGTCAGCATCTGCCATAAAAGCCGCGCACAGCAGTGCCCGCACGCGTTCACCGCCGCTCAGTTCGGCAGCGCGTTTATCAGGAACAAATGCTGGCAGGCGGGCTTCGGCAAACGCTGCCGCCAAACGCTCGGGTAGATCCCAAGCGCCGTCCAGATGTTCAAGATCCTCAGGCTGATAGTCGCCTGATTCAATGCGCTGACGCGCGGCAAAAAGGTCCCGGTACCCCAGCAGTTCAGCCAACGTTGTGGTTGATAAAATCCTGTGTTGCTGAGCAACATAAGCGAGGGAACCCACGCGTTCAATATGACCGGAAGCGGGGGCGTCAAGTCCTGCCAGCAGACGCAGCAGCGATGTTTTTCCGCAGCCATTACGCCCGACCAAGCCGCACAATGAGGGGTCGAGCGACAGCGTCAGCGGACCAAAAAGTGTCAAGCCGGTCGCAAATTGACAGGTGACCTGATGCAAAAGAAAAGCAGGGGATTGCGCACAATGAGCCATAAGCACTCCTGAATGAAATCAATAACCACCCCCGATAACGCATTCGCGTTAGCAAGGATCCGAATTCATCAGTCGTGTTTGTTCATTTTCCGTGTGTGCTCCGGTGAGACGAGAAGTTCGTCGCAGCAAAGGTTAACGGACCCCAAGCCCTGACTCAAGGTTATTTTTTTATCCCGTTGAGCGATGAGATAGATAAGCACTCCGGCAATCATGCATGGAGATACAACCCCTTGCGCGCAAACATCTGCCGAAGCGCTGGGGAATAAGAGGCCACAGGGTGAGCGGTGTGGGGTTGCTGACAAACCACGTTCTTTTCATGGAAAGCGTCGTGGACAGTCATTCATCCTCACACGCATTTATAAGCAAAAACCCCGCCGAAGCGGGGTTTTTTAAGAGGTGAAGTCGACCGATAAGCCGGGTTCTGTCGTGGACAGTCATTCATCTAGGCCAGCACTCACGCACTGGCTCAAGCAGCCTACCCGGGTTCAGTACGGGCCGTACCATGTGAACCCCTATTTGGCCTTGCTCCGGGTGGAGTTTACCGTGCCGCGAACGGTTACCCGCCGCGCGGTGCGCTCTTACCGCACCCTTTCACCCTTACCTGATCCCACTTGCGTGGGCCATCGGCGGTTTGCTCTCTGTTGCACTGGTCGTAGGTTTTACCCTCCCAGGCGTTACCTGGCACCCTGCCCTATGGAGCCCGGACTTTCCTCCCCTCCACGCGTATCCCCCGAAAGGGACAACCATGAAGCGGCGACTGTCTGGTCAACTTCGGCGCGAATGATAGGCGAATTAGTCTCGATTGTCATCCTCTGCGTCGTCATCCGCCTCATTTTGCGCCAACGCATAGCGATACAGTGCATTCTTTTTCACGCCGTGGATTTCCGCCGCCAGCGCCGCCGCCTTTTTCAGCGGCAATTCAGCGCGCAGCAATTCCAGAGTACGCAGCGCTTCCGCTGAAAGCGCGCTCTCATCCGGTTGGAAACCTTCAACGATCAGCACCATCTCACCCTTGCGGCGATTTTCGTCTTCTCGCACCCAAGCCAACAGTTCACCCACCGGGGCCCCCTGAATCGACTCCCAGGTTTTGGTCAGTTCGCGTGCCAACACCACATAACGCGCCTCCCCCAGCACCGTTGCCATATCGGCCAGGCTATCAATCAAACGGTGGGTGGACTCGTAGAAAATCAGCGTGCGTGTCTCTTCAGACAGTTGCAGTAAACGGTCCTGACGCGCTTTGGTTTTGGCGGGCAGAAACCCTTCGTAACAAAAACGATCCGAGGCAATGCCCGCCGCCGACAGCGCCGTGATCGCCGCGCACGGCCCCGGCAATGGCACAACACGCACGCCCGCTTCGCGACAGCGGCGCACCAGATGGTAACCGGGATCGTTAATCAGCGGCGTCCCCGCATCAGACACCAGCGCAATGGATTGTCCTTGTTGAAGCTTAGCCAGCAGATGATCGGCCTTTTGCTGCTCATTGTGATCGTGCAGTGCAAATAAGCGCGCACTGATGGCAAAATGTTGCAATAACAGGCCGGTATGGCGCGTATCTTCCGCGGCAACCACATCCACCCCACGCAGTACGCTCAGTGCACGTTCTGTGATGTCGCCCAGATTGCCAATGGGCGTTGGCACAATGTAAAGCGTGGATGCAGAAATGTCTGCTTGTTGTTCATGATTCATTGTTTCATCCGGGTTGCCGATTTAATATTGAGCATCTTTATAAAAAAACCACTGGATACAGTATGCTTCCCAATCATTTCGTCCGTTCGCAAACAGGGCGTATCGCGTCTGTGTTATTCGCGGCGCTGCTTCTTGCGGGATGTCCAGGCCAGGCGCCACAGCCGCCTTCACCTGATGTTCAAGGTCAGGCCGGAGCTTCCTCTTACTACTACCTGCAACAAATGGAGCAAAGCCGAGATAATAACAAGGCTGGCTGGCAATTACTTGCGATTCGTGCCCTGGTCCAAGAAGGAAAGCTCCCTCAGGCCACCGAGCAGTTCAACGCACTGCCTGCGCAGTTGGCACAACCGCAGCAGCGTGAGCAGCAACTGCTGAAAGCGGAAATTGCCGCCGCTAACAACGACAGCAACGGTACTGCCGCCGCCCTGCAAGGGCTGGACGTCAGCGCACTCTCCGCCGATCAACAGGCGCGTTACTACCAGGCGCAGATCAACGCGCATCAAGGCCAGCCCTCTGCTGACCTGCTACGTGCCTATATCGCCCAAGAGCCGCAGTTGAAAGGCGATGAGCATCAAAAAAATATCGATCAGACCTGGGTAGCCCTGACGCAGATGTCTGCACAGGCAGCCAGCGGTGTGCTGATCAACGCCAATGAGAACGTGCTGGCCGGATGGATGGATTTGCTCACCACCTACCAGAACAACCGCGAGTCGAGCGATCAGTTAAAAGCCGCACTGAGCGATTGGCAGACGCGCTATCCGCGCCATCCGGCGGCACAAACGCTGCCGACACCGCTGGCATCCGGCCAGACCGCCTTACCGGTCGCCGGTGGTGGCGTCGGCGGTGGTATCGCCCTGCTGCTGCCGCTCAACGGTCAGGCTCAGGTGTTCGCCAATGCCATCCAACTGGGCTTTAATGCGGCGAAAAGCGGCCAGGCCAGCATGGCGTACAGCGCGCCTGCCGATACGGCCCCCGCAGCAACAGGCAACGGGGCAGTAACCTCAATCAATGCCCCGTACGCTACGCCAGCCAGCGTGTCACCGGCCCCTGAAGCCGCCAGCGGCGTGTCTGTGAAAGTCTACGACACCACGTCGCAGCCTGTAGCAAATCTGGTCGCGCAAGCGCAGAAGGATGGTGCATCACTGATTGTTGGACCGTTGCTGAAAAACGATGTTGAGCAACTCACCGGTCAGCAAACCACCGTGAACATTCTGGCGCTCAATCAGCCCGAGCATGTTCAAAACACCCCTAACATGTGTTTCTTTGCTCTGTCGCCGGAAGATGAGGCGCGCGACGCGGCGCAATTTATTCACCGCCAAGGCAAACAACAGCCGCTGCTGCTGGTGCCACGCGGCGCGTTGGGCGATCGCGTGATCAATGCCTTTGCCCAAGCCTGGCAAAGCCAAGGCGGTAATACGCTGCTGCAACAACGCTTTGGCAATACCGCAGAGCTGAAACAGGCCATCAACAGCGGTGCTGGGTTGAGTCTGAACGGTCAGCCCGTCAATGTGATGTCCTCAGCGGCACAGCCGGGCACCACCATCGGCGGGTTAACCATTCCGGCACAGATTGAACCCACCGTCAGCACCAGCGGCAGCGGCAATGTCGACGCGGTTTATATTTTGGCGACACCGGATGAATTGGCGCTGATTAAACCGATGATCGATATGCGCACCACCTCGCAGTCACGCCCGGCGTTGTACGCCAGCTCGCGCAGCTTCCAGGCCGGGTTGGGGCCAGATTTCCGTCTTGAGATGGAAGGTCTTCAGTTCAGTGAGATCCCCTTGCTGGCAGGCAGCAACCCGGCGCTGATGCAACAGGTGGCGAGCCAGTTCAAGAATGACTACTCACTGGTGCGTCTCTATGCCATGGGGATGGATGCCTGGGCGTTGGCGAACCATTTTGCTGATTTACGGCAGTCATCCAGCCAGCAAATTACGGGCGCAACGGGCACGTTAACCGCCAGTGCAGATTGCGTCATCAATCGCCAATTAACCTGGCTGCAATATCGTCAGGGCCAACTGGTGCCCGCTCCCTGAATCGGCGAGCGACAGGCTCACGCTATGAACAGCACGCCCGGCGCTATCTGGAACAGTACGCCGGGCTGACGTTCGTTGCCGCCAACGTGAGTTATCGCGGCGGTGAGCTGGATTTGATTATGCGGGATGGACACACCTGGGTCTTTGTTGAGGTCCGTTACCGCAAAAATGCGCAATTTGGTTCGGCAGCGGAGAGTGTGACGCCCCGCAAACAACAGCGGTTACTGCGGGCGGCAGCACTATGGCTGGCGCAGCGACAGCAGAGTTTTGACACGACAAGCTGCCGATTCGATATACTGGCGATTACCGGCGAACACTATGATTGGTTGCCAAACGCCTTTGGCGCGTAAACACCGCATCTGGACGGTGTCGTTGTCAGAGAAAAGATCGCATTGCTCAATGGATCGCTTGGAAAATAGGTTAACGCACCGTGCTGGATAGAATAAAAGTCTGTTTCACCGAAAGTATTCAAACACAAATCGCCGCAGCGGAAGCCCTACCCGATGCGATCGCCAGAGCAGCCACTGCACTGGTGCACTCCTTACTCAACGGTAACAAAATCCTGTGCTGTGGCAATGGGACTTCCGCCGCTAACGCACAGCATTTTGCCGCCAGCATGATCAACCGCTTCGAAGCGGAGCGCCCCAGTTTACCGGCGATTGCACTAAATGCGGATAATGTGGTCTTAACCGCGATAGCAAACGATCGTCTGCATGAAGAAGTGTACGCAAAACAGGTGCGTGCATTGGGGCAAGCGGGCGATATTTTGCTGGCGATCTCCACCCGAGGCAATAGCCGGGATATTGTGAAAGCCGTGGAAGCCGCGGTAACGCGTGATATGACGATTGTCGCGCTGACCGGTTACGACGGCGGGGAACTTGCCGGTTTACTTGGGCCGCAGGATGTTGAAATACGTATACCTTCACATCGCAGTGCGCGTGTGCAGGAGATGCACATGCTGACCGTTAATTGCCTGTGCGATTTGATTGATAATTCCCTTTTCCCACACCAGAACGATTAAGGAGCACCCCCATGAGGATATGTTCTGCATTTGCCGTGCTGTCTGTCGCCCTGTTGCTGCAAGGTTGTATTGGCGTCGCTGCCGTTGGCGGCGCTGTTGCCACCAAGACCGCGACCGACCCACGTACGGTAGGCACGCAGGTGGATGATGGTACATTGGAAGTCCGTGTCTCTAACGCCATCAGCAAAGATCAGCAGTTATCCAAAGATGCACGCATCGTAGCGACCGCCTATCAGGGTAAAGTGTTGCTGACCGGGCAAGCCCCCACCACCGATCTGGCCAGCCGGGCAAAACAGATAGCCATGGGTGTGGATGGTGCGACAGAAGTCTATAACGAGATCCGTAAAGGCACCCCGGTCTCCATGGGCACCGCCTCTATGGATACCTGGATCACCACTAAAGTTCGCTCCCAGTTGCTTGCCACTGATACGGTAAAATCATCCAACGTGAAAGTGACGACCGAGAACGGTGAAGTCTTCCTGTTGGGTCTGGTCACCCAGCGCGAAGGGCGTTCTGCTGCTGAGATTGCCAGCAAAGTGAGTGGCGTGAAACACGTGACAACGGCGTTCACCTTCCTGGAATAACCGCTCGTCGTAGCAAGAAAAGGGTGCCTCGGCACCCTTTTTCATTTTCTGGCACCTGAATTACGCGCTGGGCGCACTGGCCAACGATGAGAGCAGCCAAACGTCGCGGCGCGTCTCTTGACCAATTTCGCCGCCGACATCCTGCTTGTCACGCGTCATACCGGACAGGAAGGTGGCAAATCCGGCTTTTTCAATGCGGTTACGGTAACGCGTATTGCCCTTGGCCTCATCCACCCGCAGCATCAGGGGAATTAATCGCGCACTTTTCTGATCGAACGATTTGTAAGGCCAGCGATTATCTTTGTCCAGATAAGGGGCCAGGAAATTAAAAGCGTTAGTGATACCGCTACCCTGCGGCGTGCGATAGCGCCACAGATCTTCGCCCACTTTATCGGCCAATACCGCCATGTTGGTAATGGCTTGCAGGTTGAAGTAGCTGTAGTGGAAGGAACGGGTGCGAGAAAGCTCTTCCGGCTGCGCGCCGTCATCCTGAATCTGGTGATTCAGCTTGGTACGCTGTAGCGCGGCCATCGCAGAAACAACGTCTTTCTTGCCGAGATACCATGCGATACCGGCCACCTGCGCGGCGTACCAGCTACCGTGGTTATTCTTCGCTTCCGATTCCCGCTTCGCCAGCTTGCTGGTCTGCAACCACTCCAGATAGGACGTCATCCACTCATGCATCTGCGTGTCATCCTCTTTTTGCCACCCTTGGTAGCCGCGCAGCATAATCAGTGCATCCACAATCCGGGTGGAAAAGTAACGTCCATCAAGCACGCCTGCCCCGCGTCCTGGCGCAATGCCGGGTACACCCTGCGCAAAATCAAGATTGGGATTCATTCGGGTTTCAGGATCGATAAACCAGGTGCGAATAAGCGAAATCGCCTTATCGGCATAGGAGGCGTTATCAGAGAAGTACCAAGCTAACGTCAGCGTGTACACCTGATCGGTAAAATCTTCCAACCGAACGCCGTCGATGTCATCACTCTTGCTGACAGGGTTTATAACGCCGTCACGGCGCACCCAAGGCAATCCATTAGATTTGTTGCTATCGGGCCACCAGTAGACGCTGAGGCTCATATAATCGTGTTTAGAGCCACTGGGTGGTGTCATCCCCTTTTCCGTTACGCTCGGATTGGGTTTGTTGAGCGCTTTTTCTGCCTGAGCGATCAGTTCAGTGTAAGCGAGTCTCGTTTGCGGTTTCTCAGTGCCCTGCCGCAGCTGTTGCTTGACCGTCGTCAGCACCGACTGTTGCAGAAACGCGTAGGGATCGTCGTGACGTTCCTGCGCCTGTACCTGCATGACAACACCGCCAATAACCCACAGCATCAGCGCACACACGCATGCCAGCCTGTTAAACATCACCACTCGCATAACTTCCCCTTTCAACGATAGTCAAACGCACGAACGGCACAGGGCAAGCCAGCCTTCAACGCAATCCGTTCATCCGTAAAAACGCTTCGCCCCCTATCTGGGACATTTGACGTAATATCCACTGCTGGCGTTGACTCACATAGCGTGATGGCGCATTAACCCGAAAGCGAATCGGATTCGGCAACACGGCCGCCAACAGCGCCGCTTCACCGGCCGTCAAGCGGCTGGCAGGCTTGTTGAAGAAGTGCTGCGCCGCCTGCTGCACGCCGAAAATCCCCGGCCCGAACTCCACAATATTCAGGTATACCGTCAAAATCCGCCGTTTGGTCCAGACCAGTTCAACGCCTACTGTGATACCTGCTTCCAGCCCTTTACGCAACCAGCTTCGTCCATCCCACAGAAACAGGTTTTTCACCATTTGCTGCGTGAGCGTCGAGCCACCGCGCACCCGCGCGCCGTCACGCTCATTGTGCGCCAGCGCCGCCCGGATGGCCGCCATATCAAACCCGGCATGCTCAGGGAATTTCTGATCTTCTGCGGCAATCACCGCCAACGCCATCACGGGCGCAATCTCATCCATTGGCACCCATGTCGAGCGCGCAACGTAGGCAAAATCACCGCTCAGCCAGGCGCTCACCTGCCGCTCCGCCATCACGGCAGAAAACGGAACCGGCAAAAACGCGAATAGAAAAATCCCCGCCAGCCACAGGCCAAGCAACGAGAGGACGCCGCGAATTACCCAGCGTTTTATCCCAGGGATCACACCGCGTTTTTTGCCCCACCCTCTCATTCGGTAAAGCCCAAAACACGTTCAACCAGTTTATCGATGCCTTTGGCCGCCTCGCTAATCGAGTTCGCCAGCATGTAAGCCGGTGTCGTTACCACTTTGTGTTGTGCATCAACCACAATATCATCCACCGGACAAACAATGTGCGTGCCACCCATTTCTTCTATACATTCCGCGGTATCAATATCATTTCCAATTGTAACTCTCACCGACTCCCCCAGCAGTTTTGGCAACAGCGCCGGCGCGATGCAAATAAAACCAATTGGTTTGTTTTGCTTATAAATTTCTTGCGTGAGTAACGCCAATGATTCATCAACCTGACACGCCGCGCCTTCGGTCGCGAAATCACTCAGGTTCTTCGCCGCACCAAAACCGCCGGGAACGATTAACGCATCCAATTGGCTGGCATCCGCCTGCGACAGTGGTTGGATGTTGCCACGGGAGATACGCGCGGACTCGACTAAAATATTGCGACTCTCATCCGTTACTTCACCCGTCAGGTGATTAACCACATGAAATTGCGGCTTATCTGGCGCAAAGCATACCGCCTGAGCCCCCGCACGATCGACAGCAAGCAGCGTCAGCACTGCTTCGTGAATTTCGGCGCCATCATAGACGCCGCAACCGCTCAGAACGATGCCGACTCGTTTCATCATATTTTCCTTCATTTCATTACATCAACTAATTGATTTTTTGATTGACAAACACTAATCTACATCACACATTTTAATGATTCTTGTAACAAAGATTTCTGCATTTGCTATTTTGTTGCTTGAGCGGTTCGTCACCTTACGACGTTGCGAATACTCGCACCTGCTAACTGAAACTGCTGATAATTATCAAGCAGGTGCATAGTTTCCCTGGTGTTGGCGCATAATTCGCGCACCCCGGCCTCGGTCGGGGTCATTTTTTTTAGGCCCCTGAAAATCCTTTTCGCCCACACGTTCACACTGCCCACACCGCGATTTATCGCACCGCGTTGGCGTGCACCCGCTATTTGCGGGCGCGTTTTTCCTGTTCAGCTACCCAGGCTTTCAATACGTCAATATCGTGCTGCCAGTCGTGTTTCAGTTCGTCAATCCACTCCTGCACATTGTCCCACCAGGCGGGCAGCGTCGTGGTCTGGATTTGCTGCGCCACCTGCTGTAGATGACGCAGCCCAACGGAACCGGCGGCCCCTTTGATTTTGTGCCCTTCTTCAGCAATGCCTTTCTGATCGCGCGCCGTCATGTTGGAATCCAGCACGGCAAGATAACCGGGCATCATCTGCTCAAACATGGCAACGCTCTGATGAATCAGCGACGGTCCGACCAAATCCAGATATTGTTGCAACATGGGAATATCAAGCAATGTTTCTCGAACCGGTTCCTGTTTGGCGTCGTCCGCCACAGCCTGCTCAGGCTCATCCTGATAATCCCAATACTGTTTAATTACCGCGGTTAATGCAGGCACCGCCAGCGGTTTGCTAAGCACATCGTCCATACCGGCATCGAGATACTCTTTTTTATCGCGCAGTACGTTAGCCGTTAAAGCAATCAGCGGCGGCAGGTTTTGTCCGGCATATTTTTTACGCAACTCACGCGCCACATCCAGCCCGGTCATGTCCGGCAGTTGGATATCCAGCAGCACCAGATCGAATTCGTCTGGATCGAACATCGTCAGCGCGTCCTGTCCGGTCATCGCCACTTCCACGCTGCTGCCCAGTTTCTCCAGCACCGAACGTGCGACCACCACGTTCAGTTCGATGTCCTCCACCAGCAGCACGTTGAGCGCAGGTAACGGCAACTCATCTTCTCCGCCGACGATCACCTCATCTTCCAGCGCCGGGGCGGTAACGGTCAGCGTAAAGCAAGAGCCTTTACCCTGGGTACTGGTGACATGAATATCACCGCCCATGTTCTGCGCCAGACGCTTGGAAACCGCCAGGCCGATGCCAGTACCGGTCGCCGGTTTACCGCCATGTTTGTCTTTTACCTGATAGTACATGGCAAAGATTTTCTCCAACTCATCTTCGGGAATGCCCATGCCGGAGTCTTCGACATCAAAACGTAACTGATCGCCCGCGTCGTGCCAGACACGCACCACGATGTTCCCTTTCTGGGTAAATTTCACCGCGTTGCTGAGCAGGTTCCACAGAATCTGGCGCAGACGCGTGCCATCGGTAATCACCCGCTGTGGCAACGGCGGATGTTGTTCAACCACCAGTTGCAACCCTTTAGGCTGCGCCAGCAAACCGCCCAGGTTTTCTAAATCCACCAGGAAGCCAATAAAATCAATAGGCTGATTATCCAGTTGCACCTTGCGGCGCTCCTGCTTGTCCATCTCGATCACGTCGTTAAAGATATTGCCCAGCGTGATGGCGCTGACATGCAGGGTTTTGAGGTATTTTTCTTGTTCCGCATCCAGATGCGTATCGAGCAGGATGCGGCTGAGGCCAACAATGCCATTAAGCGGCGTACGAAGCTCGTGGCTGATTGTTGAGATGAAAGTGGTCTTTTCCCTACTGGCGTTCTCTAACGCGTCCTGGTAGCGCTTACGCTCGGTTATATCGCGTCCAAAGCCCATTAGCCCGTGTCGTTTGCCCATTCGGTCGTAGAAAGGCACCTTGCGCAGTTCAAAACAGGCTTTGCGCCCGTCGGGATAGACCAGCCACTGTTCATAGGTGAGTGACACATTGTGACGGAACACTTTCTCATCCGTTTCCATCACTTTTTCCGCTACATCGGGGGTGTAAACATCTTTTGGTGTCAGGCCCACCAGTTGTTTCTGGCTGCGGCCCAACAGCAGTTCCATGGCGCGGTTACAGCCGGAAAACTCTTTATTTTCATTGCGGTAGTACACCAGATCCGGCGAGGCATCGAGAAACGATCGTAACAGCGCAGATTGCTGCTCCAGTTCCACCTGCGCCTGTTCGCGTCCGGCAATTTCCTCTTTGAGCTTGCTCAGCATCATCAAGCGCGCCTCTTCCGCTTTTTCGCGATCGGCAATCTCCTGATTGAGCTGGGCAATATTGCCCTTGAGCTGCTCGTTCAGCGTCTGGTCGCGCAGGCGCATCTCCTCCAGCTTCGCCACCAGCTTAGCCAGACGTTGGCGCGACTCCTCCAACTGATCCACCACCACGGAGAGGAAATAAACCGCCCAGGGGGTGATTAACAGGCCAAAAAACACGGAACGAACCACATCGATGTCTTCGACCTTGCCGGTCAGCAGTAGCGTGACTGCCATCTGCACGGCCATCGCCAGCAGGACCAGCACCGAGGCCAGCAACAGTGAAAAACGCACCAGCCCGAGCTTTACCATCAAATCGACGTAGTACTGCGCCAACAACCGGATCTGCTTCATAGAGAATTCCCTTGGATACCCACCGCGCCATCATAACGTAAAACCCAGCACGATGCGGTGAGACAATCACCACAACGCGTTAACATTATCCGAGGATAACCGGTTGATATGGCTGACCGAGCGCAGAGCCTTGCACCCCGTGCGCCTGAAGGTATAAATCCAATTCCACCATTCCGGTCCAGCGGTTTTCGCACCATAGCGGAGCCAGCAGCGTCGGTCTCCGGGCGCTGGCAGAAATACGGTGGAACACTATCTCGGGTGGCGTGTGGCGAATCATCTCGCCCGCCGTGGCGACGTAGGTGTCCAGCGGCAATTCGCAGAGGCGTCCGGCGCGCCAGGCCTTAGCCATAATGCTACCGTCAACGATATGCAGAGGGTGAAGTTTGATACCCTCAACGCCGGTATCCACCACGCGTTGCAGCGTCGTCATGCAGTGCTCGGCATCCTCGCCCGGCAATCCGACAATCAGGTGGCAGCACACGCGCAAACCGCGTTGATGCGCACGCTGCACCGTTTCCTGATAGCAGGCAAAATCGTGACCGCGATTGATACGATGCAGCGTTTTATCCCAGGCGCTCTGTAGCCCCAGTTCCAGCCACACCTCATAGCCTTGCGCGTGGTAACCCGCCAACAGATCCAGCACGCTGTCCGGTACGCAATCGGGGCGCGTGCCCACGCACAGGCCAACGATATCAGCTTGTTGCAACGCCTCCTGATAGAGCCGATCCAACATCTGCACTTCGCCATAGGTGCTGGTATAGGCTTGAAAATAGGCCAGATAGCGCTTAGCGCGATTGACTTTGCCCGCCTGCGTGCTGAGCTGATCGGCGATGCTTTGGCGTTGCATGGTCTCATCGGCAAAAGAGGCCACATTGCAGAATGTGCAACCGCCCCGCCCGAGCGTACCATCCCGATTTGGGCAGTTGAATCCGCCGTGCAGCGTCAGTTTATGAATCTTTTCACCATAACGACGTTGCAAATCCCCGCCAAACATATTGATTAATTTTTGCAATTGCATATTCTAACCTACCCCCTGAGGGAAAGCAGACTACCCTTCTCTTCCTGCGTTCGCGATGACCGCGATCAATCACGCACACCCCAATGAAATGCATTTTTATTCGCTTTTAGTGAAAACAAACTCACATCCACGCTGATTAAAATTTCTAATCCCTTACGCTCGCGTCATGAAAAGATGAAGCGTTACTTAAAAAGAGTTTCATTAAATCTAAAAGTAGATATCCGCAGCAGAATATTCTATAACGTAGAGATAACGCAGCAGGGTGACGAGATGTTCACGCTTTTGCATAGTGATACAGCTCACACTTCATTCGGTCACCAACGTGCAGCCTAACGAGGATTTTTTCAAAAAAATCATTTATTTTCATAATCATAACTAAAAATTATCCCTTAATCGCACATTTTGCATTGATATTTGACCTGAACTGGCTTTCTCGCTAATTTGGGAGTCCGCTGGAAGCTTTCCCGACGAGTCCGCGACTCGTCATATTTATGCAGTTAGAAAAGAAAGACTCCCTCTTAAAGCAAGTCATAGTCCACTTGTAAGACCGTCACGAGAGGCCGAAGAAGAGAACGGCAGGATGCGCGACCCCGTCATCCGCCACCGTTCAACGCCACGGTGCCGAACGAAGTAGGTTGTGAGAGTCACACAGAGCCTGGGGAGGTTCACTGAGATATGTTGTACGATGCATCCCAAGAGAGAGACAACTGTGGTTTCGGATTGATCGCCCATATAGAAGGTGAACCGAGCCACAAGGTCGTGCGTACTGCGATTCACGCACTGGCCCGTATGCAGCACCGTGGCGCGATCCTTGCTGACGGCAAGACCGGCGACGGCTGCGGCTTGTTATTACAAAAACCCGATCGTTTCTACCGACTGGTGGCCGAAGAGCACGGCTGGCGGTTGGCGAAGAACTACGCCGTGGGCATGATGTTCCTCAATCAGGACCAGGATCTGGCCCGTGCCGCGCGTCGCATTGTGGAAGAAGAACTGCAAAATGAAACCT
Organism: Candidatus Symbiopectobacterium sp. NZEC135; assembly: GCF_025962695.1. Taxonomy (NCBI): domain Bacteria; kingdom Pseudomonadati; phylum Pseudomonadota; class Gammaproteobacteria; order Enterobacterales; family Enterobacteriaceae; genus Symbiopectobacterium; species Candidatus Symbiopectobacterium sp. NZEC135. The sequence goes on from NZ_JAGFPF010000014.1 coordinate 56,889, forward strand.
TGTCCGTACTGGGATGGCGTGAAGTGCCCACCAACCCGGACGTGCTCGGTGAAATTGCCCTCTCCTCACTGCCGCGCATCGAACAGATTTTTGTCAACGCCCCGGCGGGATGGTCGCCGCGCGATATGGAACGCCGCCTGTTCATGGCGCGCCGCCGTATTGAAAAGCGTATTCAGGATAAAGAATTCTACGTCTGTAGCTTCTCCAACCTGATCAACATCTATAAAGGTCTGTGTATGCCGGCGGATTTGCCGCGCTTTTACCTGGACCTGGCGGATTTGCGTCTGGAATCGGCCATCTGCCTGTTCCACCAACGCTTCTCCACCAATACCGTGCCGCGCTGGCCGCTGGCCCAGCCGTTCCGCTATCTGGCGCACAACGGTGAAATCAATACCATTGCCGGTAACCGTCAATGGGCGCGGGCACGTGCCTACAAATTTAAAACGCCGCTGATCCCCGATCTGCAAGATGCCGCACCGTTCGTTAACGAAACCGGCTCTGACTCCAGCTCGCTGGATAACATGCTGGAGCTGTTCCTGAGCGGCGGGATGGATATCGTGCGCGCCATGCGCTTGCTGGTGCCGCCCGCCTGGCAGAACAACCCGGACATGGACCCGGAACTGCGTTCGTTCTTCGACTTTAACTCCATGCACATGGAGCCGTGGGACGGCCCGGCCGGTATCGTCATGTCCGATGGTCGCTATGCTGCCTGTAACCTGGACCGTAACGGCCTGCGCCCGGCGCGCTACGTCATCACCAAAGACAAGCTGATCACCTGCGCCTCCGAAGTGGGGATTTGGGATTATCAGCCGGACGAAGTGGTGGAAAAAGGCCGCGTTGGCCCCGGCGAACTGATGGTTATCGATACCCTCGAAGGCCGCATTCTGCACTCCAACGAAACCGACAACGACCTCAAAGGCCGCCACCCGTACAAAGAGTGGATGGAACGCAACGTCAAGCGTCTGGTGCCGTTTGAAGAGCTGCCAGACGATCAGGTTGGCAGCCGTAAGCTGGATGACAGCCTGCTGGAAACCTACCAGAAGCAGTTCGGCTACAGCAGCGAAGAGCTGGACCAGATTGTGCGCGTACTGGGCGAAAACGGCCAGGAAGCGACAGGCTCAATGGGTGATGACACCCCGTTTGCCGTGCTCTCCAGCCGTCCACGCATCATTTACGACTACTTCCGTCAGCAGTTTGCGCAGGTGACCAACCCGCCGATCGACCCGCTGCGTGAAGCGCACGTGATGTCGCTGGCGACCTGCATTGGTCGCGAAATGAACGTCTTCTGTGAAGCCGAAGGACAGGCGCACCGTTTGAGTTTCAAATCGCCAATCCTGTTGTACTCCGACTTTACGCAGTTGCTCACCCAAGACCAACAGCACTACCGCGCGGAAACGCTGGATCTGACCTTCGATCCGCGCGAGAAATCATTACAGCAAACCGTTGAAGCGCTGTGTGAAGAAGCCGAGCGCAAAGTACGCGAAGGTGCCGTGTTGCTGGTGCTTTCCGACCGCGCCATCAGTGAGCACCGTTTACCGGTTCCGGCACCGATGGCAGTGGGTGCGATACAACACCGTCTGGTGGAAAAGAGCCTGCGCTGCGATGCCAACCTGATTGTTGAAACCGCCAGCGCCCGCGATCCGCATCACTTCGCCGTGCTGCTGGGCTTCGGCGCTACGGCCATCTATCCGTATCTGGCGTATGAATCACTGGCGCGACTGGTGGATAACCACACCATCGAGAAGCCTTACCGCACCGTAATGCTCAACTACCGCAACGGCATCAACAAAGGGCTGTACAAGATCATGTCCAAAATGGGCATCTCGACTATCGCCTCGTACCGTTGCTCCAAACTGTTTGAAGCGGTGGGCCTGCACAGAGAGCTATCAGCACTCTGTTTCCACGGGGTGGTAAGCCGTATTGGTGGCGCCAGCTTCGATGATTTCGAGCAAGACCTGCAAAATCTGGCGAAACGCGCTTGGCTGAAGCGCAAAACGCTGGAACAGGGCGGCCTGCTGAAATTCGTTTACGACGGTGAATACCACGCCTATAACCCGGATGTGGTTAACAGCCTGCAACAAGCAGTGAAAAGCGGTGAGTACAGCGACTATCTGGAATATGCCAAACACGTCAACGAACGCCCGGTAGCGACGCTGCGTGACCTGCTTGCCATCAAACCGCAGGAAGGCGTAGCGATTCCGGTTGACGACGTAGAACCGGCCAGCGAGCTGTTTAAGCGCTTTGACACCGCCGCCATGTCTATCGGCGCACTGAGCCCCGAAGCCCATGAGTCTCTGGCGGAAGCCATGAACACCATTGGCGGTAACTCCAACTCCGGTGAAGGTGGTGAAGATCCGGCGCGTTACGGCACCAATAAAGTGTCACGTATCAAGCAGGTGGCTTCTGGTCGCTTCGGTGTGACTCCTGCTTATCTGGTCAACGCTGATGTGATTCAGATTAAAGTGGCACAGGGGGCTAAACCGGGTGAAGGCGGTCAGTTACCGGGCGATAAAGTAACACCATACATCGCCAGATTGCGCTACTCCGTGCCGGGCGTAACGTTGATTTCACCGCCGCCGCACCACGATATTTACTCTATCGAAGACTTGGCACAGTTGATTTTCGACCTGAAGCAGGTCAACCCGAAAGCGTTGATTTCGGTCAAGCTGGTTTCCGAGCCGGGCGTGGGCACCATTGCGACTGGCGTAGCCAAAGCTTACGCCGACCTGATCACCATCGCCGGGTATGACGGCGGCACCGGTGCCAGCCCGCTCAGCTCAGTGAAATATGCGGGCTGCCCGTGGGAACTGGGGCTGGTAGAAACCCAGCAAGCACTGGTGGCTAACGGCTTGCGCCACAAAATCCGTCTGCAAGTGGACGGCGGTCTGAAAACCGGCGTTGATATCATCAAAGCGGCGATTCTGGGTGCAGAAAGCTTCGGCTTCGGCACCGGCCCGATGGTCGCACTCGGCTGTAAATACCTGCGTATTTGCCACCTGAACAACTGCGCGACCGGCGTCGCCACGCAGGATGACAAGCTGCGCCGCGATCACTACCACGGCCTGCCAGAGCGTGTGATCAACTACTTCAACTTTATTGCCCAGGAAACTCGTCTGCTGATGGCGGAGCTGGGTGTGAGTCAACTGGTTGATTTGATTGGTCGTACTGATCTGCTGGTGGAACTGGATGGCTTCACCGCCAAACAGAACAAGCTGGATCTCTCTGCACTGTTGCAAACCGCGCAGCCGCAGCCGGGCAAAGCGCTGTACTGCACCGAAAGCAACCCGCCGTTTGATGATGGGCTGTTGAACAAGGCGCTGCTGTCTCAGGCACAACCGCACATTGCAGCGAAACAAAGCAAAGCGCTCTACTTTGATATCCGCAACACTGACCGTTCCGTCGGCGCAACGCTGTCCGGTGCTATTGCCGCACAGCACGGCGATCAAGGGCTGGCAAGCGACCCAATCAAAGCCAACTTCTCCGGCACTGCCGGACAAAGCTTCGGCGTATGGAACGCAGGTGGCGTCGAACTGACCTTGACCGGCGACGCCAACGACTATGTGGGCAAAGGCATGGCGGGCGGCTGCATCTCCGTGCGTCCCCCGGTTGGTTCCGCGTTCCGCAGTCATGAAGCGAGCATTATCGGCAACACCTGTCTGTACGGTGCTACCGGCGGCAAACTGTTTGCCGCAGGCCGTGCGGGTGAACGTTTCGGCGTGCGTAACTCCGGTGCTATCACCGTGGTGGAAGGCATCGGCGACAACGGCTGTGAATACATGACGGGCGGTATCGTCTGCGTATTGGGCCGCACCGGCGTCAACTTTGGCGCAGGCATGACCGGTGGTTTCGCCTACGTACTGGATGAAGATGGCGAGTTCCGTAAGCGCGTCAACCCTGAGCTAGTGGAAGTGCTGTCGGTCGACGATTTGGCGATTCACGAAGAGCACCTACGCGGCCTGATCACCGAACACGTGCAGCACACCGGTTCGCAGCGCGGCGAAGAGATCCTCGCCAACTGGCCGGTCTGGGCATCGCGTTTCGCGCTGGTGAAACCCAAGTCGAGTGATGTGAAGGCATTATTAGGGCATCGTAGTCGTTCCGCAGCCGAATTGCGGGTTCAGGCGCAGTAAGAGGGCATTATGAGTCAGAACGTTTATCAATTTATCGACTTACAGCGTGTTGATCCGCCGAAAAAGCCGTTAAAGATTCGCAAAATCGAGTTCGTAGAAATCTACGAACCCTTTTCCGAAAGCCAGTCCAAGGCGCAGGCAGACCGCTGCCTCGCCTGCGGTAACCCCTATTGCGAATGGAAGTGCCCAGTACACAACTACATTCCCAACTGGCTGAAACTGGCAAACGAAGGGCGCATTATCGAAGCGGCTGAGCTGTCACACCAGACCAACAGTCTGCCGGAAGTGTGTGGACGCGTTTGCCCACAGGACAGACTGTGTGAAGGTTCCTGTACGCTCAATGCAGAGTTTGGCGCGGTCACCATCGGCAATATCGAACGCTACATCAATGACAAAGCGATCGAAATGGGCTGGAAACCCAACCTGTCTCACGTGAAGCCCACCGGCAAGCGGGTTGCCATCGTGGGCGCGGGCCCGGCGGGGCTAGCGTGTGCTGACGTGCTGGCACGCAGCGGTGTGCAGGCGGTGGTGTTTGATCGTCACCCTGAAATTGGCGGTTTGCTGACCTTCGGGATCCCGGCCTTCAAGCTGGAGAAAGAAGTGATGATCAAACGCCGTGAAATCTTCAGTGAGATGGGTATTGAGTTCCAACTCAACACCGAGATTGGCAAAGACATTGCGCTCGAGACCCTGCTCGCCGATTACGACGCGGTATTCCTGGGCGTCGGCACCTATCAGTCCATGCGTGGCGGATTGGAAAACGAGGACGCGCCGGGCGTGTACGACGCGCTGCCGTTCCTGATTGCCAACACCAAGCAACTGATGGGCTTTGAAACTACGCCGGATGAACCCTATACCGACATGAGCGGCAAACGCGTGGTGGTGTTGGGTGGCGGTGATACCGCGATGGACTGCGTGCGTACCTCTGTGCGCCACGGTGCAACCCACGTAACCTGTGCCTACCGCCGTGATGAAGTCAACATGCCCGGCTCCAAGCGCGAAGTGAAAAACGCGCGCGAAGAGGGCGTGGAATTTCTGTTCAACCTGCAACCGCTCAGCATTGAAATCAACGGTGCCGGTAAAGCCTGCGGCGTAAGAATGGCGCGTACTGAACTGGGTGCGCCGGATGCCAATGGCCGCCGTCGTCCTGAAATCGTCGAAGGCTCCGAGCATGTGCTGGAAGCAGACGCGGTGATCATGGCGTTCGGTTTCCGTCCGCACAAGATGGACTGGTTAGCGAAACATGGCGTGGATCTCGACAGCCAAGGGCGCATCGTGGCCCCGGAGCAGAGCGAGAGTGCGTTCCAGACCAGCAACCCGAAAATCTTCGCCGGTGGCGATGCGGTACGCGGTTCCGACCTGGTAGTGACCGCCATTGCCGAAGGCCGCAAGGCCGCGGATGGCATCATGAACTATCTGGAAGTGTAATCAGAACGCTATCCATCAAGGCGGCGCAAGCCGCCTTTTTCTTGTGCGCACGATGCGGATGATTTAGCTATTGCTATTTCATCACGCCCCCCTGCCGCAAACGGTTATCGATTTTTATCAATGTTGTTGCCATAAAAAAGGGGCATACCGACGGCTGCCCCTTTTCTGTGAATGTGATTATTTCACCACACGTAACGATGGTCGCCCACCGCGCGGCGGCGGATCGTCATCAGGCGAATTAGTCTCCGCCACACTGTCTTGTTGCTCGTTATCCACAACCGACATCACCACGCCCGGCGTCAATGCCTCACCCTGCGTATCCGTGAGGTTATCCAGCTCATAGGCGGGCTCTGGCTCAAACATGGTGCCAGCGCCGTTTTCTCGAGCGTAAATCGCCAACACAGCGGCCATCGGGACATAAACCTGACGCGGTACGCCCCCAAAGCGGGCGTTAAAACGCACGCTGTCATCAGCCAACTCCAGGCCACCTACCGCACGCTGTGCGATATTCAGCACTATCTGCCCATCGCGGGCGAATTCCATTGGCACCATTACGCCCGGCAGCGATACATCAACCACCAGATGCGGCGTTAATTGATTATCCAGCAGCCAGTCATAAAAAGCCCGCAACAGATACGGACGGCGCGGAGACAGTTGAGACAACGCCATACAGGTTTAACCTCGGGTGTGCAAACGGATTTCACGCTCAGCTTCGGTCAACGATGCCAGGAAAGCATCACGTTCGAAGACGCGCGTCATATAACCTTTCAGCTCTTTCGCCCCTGCGCCCGCCAATTCGATACCCAGCAACGGCAAACGCCACAGCAGCGGAGCCAGATAGCAATCGACCAGGCTGAACTCTTCGCTCATGAAATAAGGCGCTTCATTGAACACAGGTGCAACGGCCAGCAACTCTTCGCGCAGTTGTTTACGCGCCGCATCCGCCTCTTGTGCATTCCCCTGCATGATTTTTTTCAGGAGAGAATACCAATCGGATTCAATGCGGTGCATCATCAGGCGACTGGTACCGCGCGCCACCGGGTAAACCGGCATCAGCGGAGGATGAGGGAAACGCTCATCAAGATATTCCATGATGATACGAGATTCATACAGCGTCAGTTCACGATCGACCAGCGTCGGCACAGAGCCATAGGGATTGAGGTCAATAAGATCCTGTGGCAGGTTATCCATATCCACCAGCTCAATCTCGACACTCACGCCCTTTTCCGCCAAGACAATGCGAACCTGATGGCTAAAAATGTCGGACTGACCAGAAAACAGCGTCATCACCGAACGTTTGTTGGCAGCGACAGCCATGAAAACCTCCAAGTTTATCGAGAAAATACGACTAATAACTAAACGGCGCTATCCTGCATAGCCCGGAATCACTGTACGTGATTGTCCACAAGAAAAACGTCTGGCGGCATCAACATTCGGGAAAATCGCCGGCTGGCATACAGGCACAAAATCGGCAAATAGTTTACCAGATTTTGTGCGTTCTGTGGTGAAAGAAGCGCAATTTCATTACTAACCCTCAGAAAAGCAGGACTATTTTTTTATCTGAAGAGAGAAAATGCGGGCAAAATTAACCCGATGAGGCGAATACAAGACAAAAAAAACCCGATGCAAGCACCGGGTTTTTTGCGTTGATTTGCAGCGATAAACGCCAGAAATTAACGTTTGGAGTACTGAGGACGGCGACGTGCTTTACGCAGACCGACTTTCTTACGTTCAACTTCACGTGCGTCACGGGTAACGAAGCCCGCTTTACGCAGTTCAGAACGCAGAGACTCATCGTACTCCATCAGCGCACGGGTGATACCATGACGAATGGCACCCGCTTGACCGGAAATACCACCACCTTTAACGGTGATGTACAGATCCAGTTTGCCAACCATGTCGACCAGTTCCAGCGGTTGACGAACTACCATGCGGGCAGTTTCGCGACCGAAGTACTGTTCCAGGCTGCGCTGGTTGATAACGATATTGCCGTTGCCCGGTTTGATGAACACGCGAGCAGCGGAACTTTTGCGGCGACCAGTGCCGTAGTATTGATTTTCAGCCATTGCCTATAATCCCGATTAAATGTCCAGAACTTGCGGTTGCTGTGCCGCGTGGTTGTGCTCGTTACCTGCGTAAACTTTCAGTTTACGGTACATAGCACGACCCAGCGGGCCCTTCGGCAGCATGCCTTTAACCGCGATTTCAATCACACGCTCAGGACGGCGGGCAATCATCTCTTCAAAGGTCGCTTGCTTGATACCACCGATGTGACCGGTGTGGTGATAGTAAATCTTGTCGTTACGCTTGTTGCCGGTTACAGCAACTTTGTCAGCGTTCAGAACGATGATGTAATCACCGGTATCGACGTGCGGGGTGTATTCCGCTTTATGCTTACCGCGCAGACGGCGAGCCAGTTCAGTAGCCAGACGGCCCAGAGTTTTACCGGTCGCGTCAACAACATACCAGTCGCGTTTGACGGTTTCTGGTTTAGCTGTAAAAGTTTTCATTAAAAGCTTACCCAATTTAAGTTACACGTTGGTGAACACCCAAACGCTTCAATAAATTCAGAAATAAAGTGTCGAGGTTCACACGGCATCTAGTCCAGCAAACCTACCCCTTCGAATAGCCATGCCGGCGCGATTAACGTTTCGGGAAAAAAACGTCGTTGTAACGTGGGGTCGCAAGATTATAGAGAAGTCGATAGCAAAGATCGACCTCTTTTCCACCAAAGCGCGATAAATTCCCCGCTACCCGCTCAGGCAAGGTGCGGTTGGCTCAAATATTCTTCACTTTGCATCTCTTGCAACCGCGACAGGCAGCGCTGATATTCAAATTTCAGGTGATCCCCCTGATACAGCGCGAACATCGAGGCTTGTGCCGCGATCACTAGCTTGACCCGCCGCTCATAAAATTCATCCACCAATGCCAGAAAGCGGCGCGCCGCATTCTCCTCTTTGATCCCCATCACCGTCACGTTGTGCAGCAGTACCGTGTGGTAGAGACGTGATAGCGCGATATAGTCATTCTGACTGCGCGCATCAAGACACAGCGTGGCAAAATCGACGGCCAATACCCCCTCGCCCGCGCTGAGCGTCGGCATCGGGCGGTGGTTGATCTCCAGCACGGGCCCCGGTACAGAGAATGCCCGGCCAGACAAGCGTGAGAACATCTGACGCATCTCAGCCTCCGTTTCCGGCGACAGCGGCGTCAGATAGAGATGCGCCTGGGTCAGCGTGCGCAGGCGATAATCGATACCGGCATCCACATTGCGCACCTCGCAGTACTGTTTGATCAGATCGATAGCGGGCAAAAAACGACTGCGTTGCAGGCCGTTGCGATAGAGGTTATCCGGAGGAATGTTGGAGGTGGCCACCAACGTCACGCCACGGGCGAATAACGCACGCAACAGTTCTGCCAGTAACATGGCATCGGTGATATCCGTAACGAAAAACTCATCAAAGCAGAGCACATCGGTCTGCGCCTTGAACCCATCGGCCACCTGCTCCAGCGGGTTCGGCTGCCCCTGTAGCTGATTCAGTTCTTCGTGCACGCGCAGCATAAACCGATGAAAATGCAGTCGCAGCTTGCGCTCTGTGGGCAGGCTCTGGAAAAACAGATCCATCAGCCAGGTTTTACCGCGCCCAACCCCGCCCCACATATAAAGCCCCTGCACCGGGGCCTCCGGCTGTTTATCCGCCAGCCCCAGCCAGTGTCGCCAGCGGGTAAAACGGCCATCGGATGCGGGAGCCGTCTGCGATACTTCGCGCGCTTGTAAGGCCTGATAAATGCCATGCAGCACGGTTACCGTTTGCCGTTGCACCTCATCGGGCTGATACTCGCCCGCCGCCACTGCCTGCTGATAGTGCGCCAGTGGCCCAGCAAGCGGCAGCATTGTCGGTTGTATCATCTCGGGTTCTCCCTTCATCCGTCATTTTCCGAAAAAAAGTTAGTCGTGTTTTATCGCCCGTTAACGGCGATTCGCTCCGCGATCGTCGCATTTTTCCATGATATCACCTGAAATAGATCCCAATTACCTTACAGCGTCGCGTTTCGGGACTCCACTCGGGCGGCGTTAGCGGTTATAGTGGCTATTATGAAGTGAAAAAACCCTACGGGACAACGACGTCGAAAGAGGTGTCTTTATGACTTGGGAGTATGCGCTAATAGGATTAGTTGTCGGCATCATCATCGGTGCTGTCGCCATGCGCTTTGGCAACTCTAAACTGCGGCAACAACAAGCGCTGCAAAGCGAGTTGGAAAAGAGCAAAACCGAACTGGAGACCTACCGTCAGGAGTTGGTGGGCCATTTTGCCCACAGCGCCGAGTTGTTGGACAACATGGCAAAAGATTACCGTCAGTTGTACCAGCATATGGCAAAAAGCTCTAGCAACCTGCTGCCAGATTTGCCGATGCAGGATAACCCGTTTCGCTACCGCTTAACCGAGGCGGAAGCAGACAATGATCAGGCACCGGTAGGCATGCCACCGCGTGATTATTCAGACGGCGCGTCTGGACTGCTGCGCGGTGAGCGCCCGCTGCGCAAATAATTCCCCGCGCACCACTGCGTGAAGGGCAAGATCCTTCACGCAGCCTACATCCCCACGATCCCTTCCCTGCACAATTTGACGATAGTTACATTCCCTTGACGAAAGAACAGTGAACTTTACACGTTATTCACTGGTCGACACTTCACCAGCCGTTTAAGTTTATATATCATCGTTTTATTCATAATCGACATTCTGTCGATGGTTCGCAGGTTGTGAGAGATAATTCAAATGAAGAAAAAATCATTATTATTCAGCGCACTGGCAGTAAGCATGAGCTTGGCATTGTCATCGCTTCCTGCCGCACAAGCCGCCCTGCCCGCCGTGGTGGAGGGTCAACAGTTACCCAGCCTGGCACCGATGTTGGAGAAGGTGTTGCCTGCGGTGGTCAGCGTGCATGTGGAAGGTACGCAAACGCAGCGCCAACGCGTACCGGAAGAGTTTAAATTCTTCTTTGGCCCGAATGCACCGACCGGCAAGCAGAATAGTCGCCCGTTTGAAGGCCTCGGTTCTGGCGTGATTATCGATGCCGCCAAAGGGTATGTGCTAACGAATAACCACGTTATCAACAATGCAGACAAGATCCGTGTCCAGTTGAATGACGGTCGGGAATATGACGCTAAACTGCTGGGGCGCGATGAGCAAAGCGACATCGCCCTGCTGCAACTGAACGATGCCAAGAACCTGCAAGAAATTAAAATGGCGGACTCCGATCAACTGCGCGTCGGGGATTTTGCCGTTGCCGTGGGTAACCCGTTCGGCCTCGGCCAAACAGCGACCTCGGGCATCATCTCCGCGCTGGGCCGTAGCGGCCTGAATCTGGAAGGGTTAGAAAACTTTATCCAGACCGATGCCTCCATTAACCGCGGTAACTCCGGCGGTGCGCTGGTTAACCTCAACGGCGAACTGATCGGGATCAACACCGCGATCCTGGCACCAGGCGGCGGTAACATTGGTATCGGTTTTGCCATTCCCAGCAACATGGCGCAAAACCTGGCGCAACAGCTTATCGAGTTCGGTGAAGTGAAACGCGGCCTGTTAGGCATCAAAGGCAGCGAAATGACCGCCGACATGGCGAAAGCCTTCAAGGTGGAAGCGCAACGTGGTGCCTTCGTCAGCGAGGTATTGCCAAAATCGGCGGCCGCCAAGGCGGGCATCAAGGCTGGTGATGTGCTGACATCACTGGACGGCAAGCCCATCAACAGCTTTGCGGAACTGCGTGCCAAAATCGGCACCACCGCACCCGGTAAAACGGTGAAAATTGGCCTGTTGCGTGAAGGCAAACCGCTGGAACTCTCCGTGGTTCTCGATAATAACACTTCTGCCGCCACCAGCGCCGAGAGCCTGTCTCCGGCCTTGCAGGGCGCATCGCTTGCCAATGGTCAGGCGAAGGATGGCAGCAAAGGGGTACAAATCGAAGACGTCACCAAAGACACACCGGCAGCACAGGTGGGCTTGCAGAAAGGCGATATCATTATCGGCGTTAACCGTGAGCGGGTAGAAAACATCACCCAATTGCGCAAAATTCTGGAAAGCAAACCCAGCGTGCTGGCACTGAACGTAGTGCGTGGAGAAGAAACGATTTACCTGCTGCTGAGATAACGATATATACCCTAAATAATTCGAGTTGCAGGAAGGCGGCAAGCGAATGAATCCCGATGAGCTTACTCAAGTAAGTGATTCGGGTGAGTGAGCGCAGCCAACGCATCTGCAATTTGAAGTATGACGGGTATATACGATAAAATCGGACACGGTACATGCCGTGTCCGCTAATCTCATGTTATCCTCCGCTTACCTATCCACTTCCCTGTACGTTTTATGCTCGCAAAACTTTTTCGCTCCGCCATTATTGGCGCGATCGTGGCGGGAATTCTGCTCGCGATCATGCCGTTGCTACGGTCAAATACCGCACTGTTTTCCCGCTCACACACTATTCAGAGCGAGGATGTGCCGCTTAGCTATAATCAGGCCGTGCGCCGCGCCGCGCCTGCGGTGGTTAACGTCTATAGCCGAGAATCAAGCAGCGAGACCAATGGGGAACTGAATATTCGCCTGCTCGGATCGGGCGTGATCATGAGTGAAAAGGGCTATGTGCTGACCAATAATCACGTGATAAACAATATCGCGCAGTTGGTTATCTCGTTACAGGATGGTCGCGTCTATGAGGCCAGCGTGATTGGCACCGACAAGCTGACCGATCTGGCGGTAGTGAAAGTGGAAGCCGCCAACCTGCCTGTCATTACCATCAATGAGAAACGCACGGCGCACATCGGTGATGTGGTACTGGCTATCGGCAACCCCTACAACCTGGGGCAAACCGTTACTCAGGGCATTATCAGCGCCACCGGCCGTGTGGGTCTAAGCCTGATGGACGGTTCTGGTTCCGGTTTTGGCGGACGTCAGAATTTCCTGCAAACCGATGCCTCCATCAACCACGGTAACTCTGGCGGTGCGTTGGTCAACACGCTGGGCGAACTGGTCGGCATCAACACGCTGACCTTTGATAAAGGCAGTGACGGAGAAACGCCAGAGGGCATAGGCTTCGCCATTCCGGTAGCGCTGGCCACCAAGGTGATGGGAAAACTGATACGTGATGGTCGCGTGGTTCGCGGTTATATCGGCATCAACGGCGCGCAGGCGGAAGGCTTGTCACCGAATAGCACACTGGACGGCAATAAACGGTTGCAAGGCGTGATCGTGATGAATGTCGAACCCGGAGGACCAGCGGATAAGGGCGGCATGAAAAAGGGTGACGTGTTGCTAACCATGAACGGCAAGCCCGCCGTCTCAGTGATTGAAACCATGGATCAGGTGGCTGAAATTCGTCCCGGTAACGCCGTTCCGGTAGTCATTCGCCGTGGCGATCAAGAGATGACGCTATCGGTGACGATTCAGGAGTTTCCTGAGAGCTAACGTTACCAGTATGAGCAGCACCACAGCTGCTCATACTGAAACGGGATTACGCGTCGTTGCCGCTGACACGTTCGATGTTCGCACCCAGCCCACGCAGTTTATCTTCAATGCGTTCGTAGCCACGATCGATGTGATAGATACGATCGACGAGGGTTGTGCCTTCCGCGATACAGCCCGCCAGCACCAGACTGGCTGAGGCACGCAGATCGGTCGCCATCACCTGAGCGCCAGAAAGCGTATCAACGCCGTGGCAGATCACGGTGTTGCTCTCAATCTCCGCCTGCGCACCCATACGAATCAGCTCCGGCACGTGCATAAAACGGTTCTCGAAGATGGTTTCGGTGATAACACCGGTGCCTTCAGCCACCAGATTCAGCAGGCTGAACTGCGCTTGCATATCGGTCGGGAAGCCGGGATGCGGAGAGGTACGCACGGTAACCGCTTTCGGGCGTTTGCCATGCATATCCAGACTGATCCAGTCTTCACCCACTTCAATATCCGCACCGGCATCACGTAATTTTGCCAACACGGCATCCAGCGTATCCGGGCGCGTATTGCGGCACACAATGCTGCCACGAGAGACCGCAGCCGCCACCAGGAACGTACCGGTTTCGATACGGTCCGGCAGAACGCGGTAAACGCCGCCACCCAGACGCTTGACGCCTTCAATAATGATCTTGTCGCTGCCTGCACCGGTGATTTTCGCACCCATGGCGTTGAGGAAGCCTGCCGTATCAACAATTTCCGGCTCGCGCGCGGCATTTTCGATAATGGTGGTGCCTTCCGCCAGCGTCGCCGCCGTCATGATAGTGACGGTTGCACCGACACTGACTTTATCCATGACGATATGCGCGCCCTGTAAACGCCCGTCAACCGTGGCTTTGACATAGCCCTCTTCCAGCACGATCTTGGCACCCAACTGCTCCAGCCCGGTGATGTGCAGATCGACCGGACGCGCGCCAATCGCGCAGCCGCCAGGCAGTGACACCTGACCCTGACCGAAACGCGCGACCAGCGGCCCCAACGCCCAGATAGAAGCGCGCATGGTTTTCACCAGATCGTAAGGGGCGCAAAATACGTTAACGTCGCGGGCATCCACATGCACCGAACCGTTGCGCGTCACGTGAGCACCTAACTGGCTAAGCAGCTTCATCGTGGTATCGATATCACGCAGCTTGGGAACATTTTGGATCTCTACTGGCGCTTCCGCCAGCAGGGCCGCGAACAGGATGGGCAGGGCGGCATTTTTCGCCCCGGAGATAGTGACTTCACCAGTGAGCCGGGTAGGACCCTGCACACGAAATTTGTCCATAGTTAAAGGTTCTCAGCTTGCTAAAAGTATTCCAGGGCGCACTGCTCTCGCTTAAAAGCCGTTCAGCTTACGATCGCGCTGCCATTCTTCCGGTGTATAGGCCTTGATGGAAAGCGCATGAATGCGGTTGTCCGCAATGTACTCCATCAAGGGCGCGTATACGGTCTGCTGCTGTTTGACACGACGCATACCAGCAAAAATATCCCCCACGGCGACGACCTGAAAGTGGCTGCCATCGCCCGTTACGTGGACTTCTTGCAGTGCGAGTGCTTTCATCAGCACCGCTTCGATCTCGTTATTTTCCATCGCTCTCAATTCTGTGTTCAGGGGAGGATTATCAGCCGTGTATCTTAGATGAATACGCCGTTTTCTTAAACAAAGAAATCCCTCTTGGCGTAAGCTAAGAGGGCTGTTTTCATCTATACGCGGGAAAGGTAAAGAAAAAAATCAAACAACAGGAATAATATCGTTGAGGTTATACAGCGCAATCAGCGTTTTTACCCGTTCACTGGCACCAGAAATCACGAAAGATGGCGTTAAACGGCTTTGCTGTTGATAGAGATGCACCAACAGCGCCAACCCGGCGGAATCGACGCGTTCCAGCGCCGCGATATCCAGCGCCTGCTTGCCCTTCAATAAGGTCTCACGCTGCTGCCAAAGTGGCAGCAGGGAATCGCGATCCAAATCGCCGGACAGCCCCAGCGTCGTGTCTTGCGACGTCCAGCGCAGTGCCTCAGCCATTCTTCTGCTCCAGCGTAATCGGCTGACGCGCGGAGGCTTCCAACTGCTTGGTTAACCCATCAACACCCTGTTGACGCAAAATGGCTGCCCATTCGTTTTGCTTGGTGGTGATCATGCTCACCCCTTCAGCAATCATATCGTAAGCTTGCCAGTTGCCGGTCTGGCTGTTTTTACGCCATTGAAAATCCAGACGCACCGGTGGGCGACCGCCGTTATCGATAATGGTCACACGGATAGGAATGATGTCAGCGCTGCCCAGCGGCTGTTCCGGCGCAATCTGGTAGTTCTGCCCGTGATACAGCGCCAGCGCCTGACCGTAGGCCTGCGCTAAATAGGCTTCGAACGCCTTGAAATAGGCATCACGCTGCGCCGGCGTCGCTTCTTTGTAGTAGCGGCCCAGCACCAGCGCTCCTGCATAGCGAATCTGCACATACGGCAACAGCTCTTCATGCACGATTTGACGCAAGTAATTCGGATCCTGCTTGATGCGCGGTTGTTCCGTTTTCAGACGCGTAAAGGTCTTCTGTGCCGCATCGTTCATCAAACGATAAGGGTTAGTTTGATCTGCCGCGCTGGCGAGCGGTGCCACAACCAGCAGTGCCACCATCAGTAAACGTTTTAACATGCAGATGTCCTCTTGATTATTGTGCTGCGCCCGGCGCAGGAGCAGACGGCGCTGGCGTCAATGCCGGTTCGTTTTGCGGCACAGATTCCGTTTTTCCCGTATTGTCGGCGCTATCGCCCCCGCTCTTATAGAGGAATTGTCCGATTAAGTCCTCCAGCACCATGGCAGATTTGGTGTCCTGGATCACGCCGCCATCGGCGAGGATCTTGGTGCCCATTTCTTCATCTTCGAAGCCGATATTCAGCGCCAGATACTGTTCGCCCAACAGCCCGGAGGTGCGGATAGCCAGCGAACTGGTGTCAGGAATATGGTCGTACCGGCGTTGGATATCCATGGCAACGCGCGGCAAATAGGTTTTGGTATCCAACGAAATATCAGCAACGCGACCAATCACCACACCACCGACTTTGATCGGAGAACGCGCTTTCAGGCCGCCAATGTTGTCAAACGTGGCGTACAGCCGGTAAGTCTGTTCGCTGCCGATAGACTTCACGTCGGCGACTTTCAAACAGAGAAAAATAATGGCGCCCAGGGCGATCAACAGAAAAACACCAACCCAGATTTCACTTCGCTTTGTTTGCATCGACTCAGTTCCCAAACATCAGTGCTGTCAGCACAAAATCCAATCCCAATACCGCCAATGACGAATGCACTACCGTGCGCGTCGTCGCCCGGCTGATCCCCTCAGAGGTCGGGATCGCATCATAACCATTGAACAACGCAATCCAGGTCACGGTAATCGCAAATACCACACTTTTGATCACGCAGTTCAGCAGATCCTTGCGCCACTCGACGGCGCCCTGCATCGCTGACCAAAAGAAGCCATCATCGATGCCCTTCCAGTTCACCCCAACCAACGCGCCGCCCCAGATACCAACCGCCACGAAAATGATCGTCAGCAGCGGCATGCTGATAAGTCCGGCCCAGAAACGGGGGGCCACCACGCGCCGCAGCGGATCTACCGCCATCATCTCCATGCTGGAGAGCTGCTCGGTAGCTTTCATCAGGCCGATTTCCGCCGTCAGGGCCGATCCGGCGCGACCAGCAAACAACAGCGCGGTGACCACCGGCCCCAGTTCGCGCAGCAGAGAGAGCGCCACCATCATGCCCAAACTGGCCTCGGCGCTGTAGGTGGTCAGCACCAGATACCCTTGCAGCCCCAACACCATTCCGATAAAGAGGCCAGACACCAGAATGATCAACAGTGACTGCACCCCAACGCTGTGCAGCTGCTTAAGCAACAGCGGGCCTTGCTTGCGCAGTTCGGGACGGCCCACCAGCGCATTAAACAACATGAACCCGGCACGACCGAAGGCAGCACAGGACCGGATTCCCTGACGTCCCAACGACGCCAATGCTTCTCGTAGCATGAATTGATTAACTCCCGGAGCCTAACAGGCTGGTTTTGTAGTCACCAGCAGGGAAGCGAAACGGCACGGGGCCATCGGCAATGCCGTCAATAAATTGCCGTACCCGAGGATCGGTATTCGCACGCAGCGCCGCCACCGAGCCGTGCGCAACAATGTGCTGATCCGCCACGATATAGGCATAGTCAGCGATGCTCAGCACCTCCGGCACGTCATGGGAGACCACCACGCAGGTGATGCCCAGTGCATGGTTTAGTTCATCAATAAGCTTCACCAACACGCCCATGGTGATCGGATCCTGACCGACAAAAGGCTCATCGAACATGATCATTTGCGGATCGAGCGCAATAGCGCGAGCCAGTGCGGCGCGGCGGGCCATCCCTCCTGAGAGCTCTGAAGGCATCAGGTTGGCCGCACCGCGTAACCCGACCGCTTCCAGCTTCATCAGCACCGTGCTGTGTAACAGCGCTTCCGGCAGTTGTGTATGTTCCCGCAGTGGCCAGGCCACGTTCTCAAACACCGTAAGATCGGTGAACAGCGCGCCAGACTGGAACAACATGCTCATCTTCTTACGCACGTCATACAATCGGGAACGGGAGAGCGTTGGAATATTCTCTCCATCAAACCAGATCTCGCCGTTGTCCGGCTGAAGCTGACCGCCAATCAGGCGCAGCAATGTGGTTTTACCGATACCAGAGGGCCCCATGATAGCGGTGACTTTCCCTTTAGGTACGGTTAATGAAACATCGGTGAAAATGGGCCGCTCGCCGCGCGAAAAATTGAGCCCACGAATTTCAACCAGATGAGTAGCATCTTGGTTCATGCGATCTTTTCCTTCACTCACTCCCCTTGACGATCGTCGCGGTTATACGTCCATGACGTGCAACAACCGTTGCATTTATTATCAAGCTTAACGGCAGGTTTCTGGCAAAGCCCGAGTTTTACAAAATATTACCGACAATTCTTACCGAAAAGGGCGGGTTCTGGCTGCCATAGGTTTTACTTTTTCTGTCCAGACAGTCAAAATTACCCCTCTACGATGCAACGCAATTTTTGCTCGACATTCGTCCGCGCACCGCTTCATTGCCTTATGAGCCGGTGATTATACCCGAATAAAGGACGCTGCATGCTTTTTGCGATAGTTCTGCTGGTTATTGGCTTGTTTCTTTTGGTTTATGGTGCTGATCGTTTGGTTTATGGCGCAGCCGTTCTTGCCCGTGTGTGGGGCGTTTCTCCTTTGATTATCGGCGTGATGATTGTTGGCATCGGCACCTCACTGCCAGAATTGGCGGTGTCGGTGACGGCGGGTCTGAACCAGCAAATGGACATGGCGGTCGGTAATGTATTGGGTTCGAATATCGCCAATATCATGCTAATTCTCGGCAGTGCTGCCCTGATTCGCCCCTTGACCTTTCGTTCCGATCTGCTGCGGCGTGAACTGCTCCCCATGCTGTTGATCACGCTGTTCAGCGGCGGTGTGCTTTACAATGGCTACCTTAGTCGGCTTGATGGCGTCCTGCTGCTCGCGGCGGCAGGTGCCTGGATAGTGCTGATGCTGCGCATGGCGCGTCAGGCGCAACAGAACGGCAGTGACAGCCTGACGCGTGAACAATTGGCGGAGCTGCCGCAGGCACAGGCTGACGGTAACCAGACGGTTGCCGTACTCTGGTTGCTGCTGGGATTGATTATTCTGCCGATGGCGGCGCGTATCGTGATTGACAATGCCACGGTGATTGCACGCCATTTCGCCTTTGACGAGTTGACCATTGGTCTGACAGTGCTGGCGATTGGCACCAGCCTGCCGGAACTGGCCACTGCCATCGTCGGCACGTTGAAAAAAGAGGATGATATCGCGCTGGGTAACCTGATTGGGTCAAACGTCTTTAATCTGGTTATCGTGCTTGGCGTCCCAGCGCTGCTGTCACCCGGCGCGGTAAATCCACTGGCATTTCAACGCGACTACGGCGTGATGCTGGGAGCCAGCCTGCTGCTGACGCTGCTTTGCCTGCGCAAAAAACGCTCTATCGGACAAGGTGCTGGCGCGCTGTTGCTGTGTATGTTTATTGCTTACCTTGCGACGCTGTTTTTGCTGTATTAGCGGCGCACGACTCGATTTCTTGGGAAACTCAAATAGTCAGGATTAACCGTTATGTCCAACGTTGAACAACAGCCCGATTTCGATTTCCAACAGGCAGGCCGCCACGTGCTCGCCATCGAACGCGACGGGTTGGCCCATCTGGACCAGTATATCGATGACAACTTCACCCGCGCTTGTCGCACCATGTTCCATTGCCAAGGCAAAGTGGTGGTCATGGGCATGGGGAAATCCGGGCACATTGGCTGCAAGATGGCGGCAACCTTCGCCAGCACCGGCACCCCCTCGTTTTTTGTCCATCCCGGTGAGGCCAGCCACGGTGACCTCGGCATGATCACCGCGCAAGATATCGTGATCGCCATCTCCAACTCGGGTGAATCCAATGAAATTCTGGCGCTGATCCCGGTGCTCAAACGTCTGGGGGTGTTTCTGATTTGCATCACCAGCAACCCGGAAAGCACCATGGGTAAAGCGGCCGATATTCATCTCTGTGTCCATGTGCCGCAGGAAGCCTGTCCGTTGGGGCTGGCCCCCACCTCCAGCACCACGGCCACGCTGGTGATGGGCGATGCGCTTGCCGTCGCCTTGTTACAGGCGCGGGGGTTCACTGCCGAAGATTTTGCCCTTTCTCACCCCGGTGGCGCACTGGGCCGCAAACTTTTGCTGCGCGTTGCGGATATCATGCATACCGGAGACGAGATCCCTCACGTGACCCGAGACGCCTCGTTGCGTGATGCGCTGGTGGAAATCACCCGCAAGAGTTTCGGTATGACCGTGATTTGCACACCGGACATGACGATCGAAGGCATCTTTACCGACGGTGACCTGCGCCGCATCTTTGATATGCAGATCAACCTCAACGATGCGCGTATCGCCGATCTGATGACCGCAGGCGGCATTCGGGTTACCCCGAATACATTGGCGGTGGATGCGCTGAACCTGATGCAGTCGCGCCATATTACGTCGCTGCTGGTGGCACAATCCGATCGGCTGGTCGGTATCGTCCATATGCATGATATGCTGCGCGCTGGCGTGGTGTGACAGTCAACGGGATCGTCTTTTGGGCGCCCCCTAAAGTAAAGAAGGGTGATATCAAGGATATGTGTTTATGAATAACCCCCAAGCGCAAACCGCCACCTGCTACGGCCCCGTCGCGGATCGGGTATTGGAAAAGGCGCAAGCCATCAAATTGCTGATTTGCGATGTTGACGGCGTGCTCTCCGACGGCCTTATCTACATGGGCAATCAAGGGGAAGAACTGAAGGCGTTTAACGTGCGCGACGGTTATGGTATTCGCTGTCTGCTAACGTCCGGCATTGAGGTAGCCATCATTACCGGGCGCTCTGCGCCACTGGTGGAAGACCGCTGCCGCACGCTGGGTATCACCCATCTTTATCAGGGACAGTCAGATAAGGTTTTGGCCTTCCGTGAACTGTTAGATACACTGTCGCTTAACGCCGAACAGGTTGCCTATATTGGTGACGATTTGATTGACTGGCCGGTGATGGCACAGGTAGGCCTTAGCGTCGCCGTGGCAGATGCACACCCTCTGCTGCTGCCCAAGGCGGATTACGTAACCCGAATTGCTGGCGGGCGTGGTGCGGCACGCGAACTGTGCGACCTTATTCTGCTGGCGCAGGGTAAGTTGGACGAGGCCAAAGGGCTATCGATATGAAGGTATCGTCACGGCAAGGGGGCTATCGCCGCCCGTTGGTCCGGGCACGAATGTGCTACGACAGAAGAGTGCTACGACATGAGTTTGCGATGACCATGAGTACGTTTTTATTATGAATAAGACAAAGCGTTGGCTAACCGCGCTGTTGGCGCTCATTGTACTGATTCTGATTGGCTTGAACCTGACGGATCAGGACAGTGCGCCACAGACGGAAACCCAGGACAATGCGGTGCCAACCTACACCAGCGATGAAACCACCACGCGCGTGTTTAACCCGCAGGGTGGCCTGAACTATCGTCTCGTGGCGCAAAAAGTGGAGTATTTTAACGCGGAACAGCTTACCTGGTTTACCGCGCCGGTCGCTACGCTGTTTAACGAACAGGGTGTCGCCACCTGGTCGGTGCAAGCCGACCGCGCCAAGTTGACCAAAGATAAAATGTTGTTCTTATACGGGCATGTGGAAGTCAACAGTCTGACCAATGACTCACAATTACGGCAGATAAAAACCGATAATGCGCAAGTTAACCTGGTGACACAGGACATCGCCTCCGATGATGAGGTGACACTGTACGGAGCCAGTTTCCTCTCGAACGGGATGAAAATGCGCGGTAATTTGCGTAATAAAACTGCCGAATTGATTGAAAAGGTAAAAACCTCTTATGAAATTCAACACCAATAATGTTTGGCGCCACGCTACCGTTGCCAGCGCCCTGTTAGCAGCAAGCCTGCCTGCCCTTGCTGTGACAGGAGACACCAGCCAGCCCATTCACATTGATTCCGCGCAGCAGTCATTGGACATGCAGGGCAATACCGTCACGTTTACCGGCAATGTTACGGTCAAACAAGGCACCATCGATGTGAAGGCCGAAAAAGTCGTGGTCACGCGCCCACAGGGATCGCAGGGCCAGGAAGTGATTGAAGCCTTTGGGAATCCGGTCACTTTCTACCAGATGCAAGATAACGGCAAGCCGATGAAAGGCCGCGCACAGAAAGTGCGCTATGAACTGGCGCAGGATAAGATCACGCTGACGGGTAACGCCTATCTGGAACAACTGGATAGCAACGTGAAAGGCGATCGCATCACCTATCTGGTGAAACAGCAACAGATGGAAGCGGTGGGGGGCGACAAAGGCGGACGCGTAGCCACCGTGCTGGTGCCCTCGCAGCTACAGGAAAAGAACGGCAAAGCTGCCGCACCGGCGTCTCAAAAAGCCAAGCAGCAACCACAGGCAACTGAATAACCTATGGCAACATTAATCGCAGAAAACCTAGCGAAGGCCTACAAGGGCCGTCGTGTGGTCGAAAACGTAAGTTTAACGGTCAACTCCGGTGAAATCGTCGGGTTGCTCGGGCCGAATGGTGCGGGAAAGACCACGACATTCTATATGGTTGTCGGCATTGTCCAGCGCGATTCCGGGCGGATCGTGATTGATGATGAAGAGATAAGCTTGCTGCCCTTGCATGAACGCGCGCGCCGCGGCATCGGCTATTTGCCGCAAGAAGCGTCGATCTTTCGCCGTTTGAGCGTCTATGACAACCTGATGGCCGTCTTGCAGATTCGCAAAGACCTGACGCCGGAGCAGCAGGACGATCGCGCCAATGAGTTAATGGAAGAATTCCATATTATTCATTTACGCGATAGTCTGGGACAATCCCTGTCCGGCGGCGAACGTCGTCGCGTAGAGATCGCTCGCGCACTGGCGGCCAATCCTAAATTTATTTTGCTGGATGAACCCTTTGCCGGTGTCGATCCGATTTCGGTGCTCGACATAAAAAAAATCATTGAGCACCTGCGCGACAGCGGTCTGGGCGTGCTGATTACCGATCACAACGTGCGTGAAACGTTGGATGTGTGCGAACGCGCCTATATCGTCAGCCAGGGGCAGCTTATTTCCCACGGTTCACCCAGCGAAATCCTGGAGGATGAGCAGGTGAAACGCGTCTATCTGGGCGAAGGCTTCCGACTTTGATACTGTAACGTTTGCAATGGGCGTTCCATTTAAGGGAAAGTGACACGAGTTATGAAGCAAGGTTTGCAACTCAGGCTAAGTCAACAACTGGCCATGACGCCACAACTTCAGCAGGCGATCCGTCTGCTTCAGTTGTCTACGCTTGAACTCCAGCAAGAGATCCAACAAGCGCTGGAAAGCAACCCGTTGCTTGAACAAACCGACAGCCACGATGAAATCGACACTCAGGAAACGAGCGACAGCGAATCGCTGGATACGCGCGAAGCCCTTGAGCAAAAAGATATGCCGGAAGAACTGCCGCTTGACGCCACCTGGGATGAAATCTACTCCGCAGGCACGCCCTCAGGCACTGGCACCGATTACCGCGACGAAGAACTGCCTGTCTATCAGGGTGAAACCACGCAAACTTTGCAGGATTACCTGATGTGGCAGGTGGAATTGACGCCGTTTTCCGACACCGATGCGGCTATCGCCACGTCGATTGTCGATGCAGTGGACACCACCGGCTATCTGACCGTTCCGCTGGAAGACATTCTCGAGAGCATCGGCGACGATGACGTGACGATTGAGGAAGTGGAAGCGGTGTTAAAACGCGTGCAACGTTTTGACCCGGTCGGGGTGGCAGCGCGTGATTTGCGCGATTGTCTGCAAATCCAACTGTCGCAGTTTGCCCCAGAAACCCCGTGGCTGGCGGAAGCCAAGCTTATCGTCAATGACTACCTCGATTTGCTGGCCAATCATGATTTTCGCACGCTGATCCGCGCCAGTCGCATTAAAGAGGATGCGCTGAAAGAGGCGCTGGCACTGATTCAGTCACTCGATCCGCGTCCGGGCCAATCCATCAATACCGGCGAGTCGGAGTATGTGATCCCCGACGTGCTGGTGCGCAAGCATCAAGACCGCTGGGTGGTGGAACTCAACACTGACAGCGTGCCGCGCCTGCAAGTCAACCAGCAGTATGCAGCGCTCGGCCACAGCGCACGTAACGACAGCGACAGCCAATTTATCCGCAGCCACCTGCAAGAGGCGCGCTGGCTGATAAAAAGTCTGGAGAGCCGCAACGATACGCTGCTTAAGGTCACACGCTGCATTGTGGAACAACAGCAGGATTTCTTTGATAAAGGTGAAGAGTTTATGAAACCCATGGTGCTGGCGGATATCGCTCAGGCTGTGGATATGCATGAATCAACCATCTCACGCGTCACAACCCAGAAATTTCTTCACAGCCCACGTGGCATTTTCGAACTAAAATATTTCTTCTCCAGCCATGTAAATACCGACAGCGGCGGTGAGGCATCATCCACTGCTATTCGGGCGCTGGTGAAAAAATTGATCGCTGCGGAAAACCCCGGCAAACCCTTGAGTGACAGCAAGCTGACAACGCTGCTCTCCGATCAAGGGATCATTGTCGCGCGGCGTACCGTCGCAAAGTACCGAGAGTCTTTATCCATCCCGCCGTCAAACCAGCGTAAGCAGTTGGTTTGATTTCTACAGAGAAGGAAGACGCTATGCAGCTGAATATCACCGGACACCACATCGAGATCACACCCGCATTACGCGAGTTCGTTAACACAAAATTTGCCAAGCTGGAGCAATACTTTGATCGTATCAACCAGATCAACGTGGTGCTCAAGGTGGAGAAAGTGGAGCAAATTGCCGATGCTACGCTGTTCGTTAATGGCGGTGAACTGCATGCCACATCCGAATCTGAAGACATGTATGCCGCCATCGATCTGTTGATCGACAAACTGGCGCGTCAGTTAAATAAACACAAGGACAAACTCAAACAGCACTGATCGTCATCTCCGCCTTCGGGCGCAGGAATACGCCTCTGGCACAGCGCCAGAGGCGTGCAGAGATGCGCGGGCCGTTAAGTGAACACACCATGAATAACGATCCCATTTTGCAACTCAGCGCGGTATTACGCCAAGAGTGCACCCGCAGCACCGTTCATTGCCAAAGCAAGAAACGGGCGTTGGAAATCATCAGCGAATTGGCAGCCAGGCAGCTAAACCTTCCGACCCCGCTGATCTTCGAGGCATTGCTGACGCGCGAAAGAATGGGCAGTACCGGTATTGGCGGCGGTATCGCGATCCCACACGGAAAACTCGATGATGATAACGCCTTGGGCGCCACCGGGGTCTTTATCCAGCTTGAACAGCCAATATCCTTTGATGCTATTGATAATCAAGGCGTAGACTTGCTTTTTGCCTTGCTGGTTCCCGCAGAACAATGTAAAACCCATCTACATACACTGTCGCTTGTCGCCAAACGTCTGGCTGACAAAAGTGTGTGTCGGCGTTTACGGGCAGCACAAAGTGACGAAGAGCTTTACCAAATTATGATTGAAGGGGATTAATCCCCGCTAGAAAGTGCGCGACATTCAGACATTCGCGCTACGATATGCGTCATACAGATGAATCACTCGGTCAGGGTGTAACAAAAGCAGGCTATAGCCGGAGGGGAGTCGTCGGATGGTGCTGATGATTGTCAGTGGTCGCTCAGGTTCAGGAAAATCTGTGGCCCTGCGTGCCCTGGAAGATATGGGCTTTTATTGCGTGGACAACCTGCCCGTGGTGTTGCTGCCGGAACTGGCCAACACGCTGGCACAACGCGATATCTCGGCAGCGGTCAGCATTGACGTGCGTAACATGCCTGAATCGCCGGAAATCTTTGAGCACGCCATGGATCAGTTGCCGCCCAGTTTTGCGCCGCAACTGCTGTTTCTGGATGCCGATCGCAATACGCTGATTCGCCGTTACAGCGATACGCGCCGTTTACACCCTCTTTCCAGCAAAAATCTTTCGCTGGAAAGCGCCATCGATGAAGAGAACGACCTGCTGGAACCGTTGCGTTCTCGCGCCGATCTGATCATTGATACCTCTGAAATGTCGGTGCATGAACTGGCGGAAATGCTGCGTACTCGGTTGTTGGGCAAACGCGAGCGTGAACTGACCATGGTGTTCGAATCCTTTGGTTACAAGCACGGCATTCCCATCGATGCGGATTACGTCTTTGATGTGCGCTTCCTGCCTAACCCCCACTGGGATCCGAAATTACGTCCGATGACCGGGCTGGACAAGCCGGTTGCCGCGTTCCTCGATCGCCATACCGAAGTGCACAACTTTATTTACCAAACGCGCAGCTATCTGGAGTTGTGGCTGCCGATGCTGGAAACCAACAACCGCAGCTACCTGACGGTTGCCATTGGCTGTACCGGCGGCAAACACCGTTCCGTCTATGTGGCTGAGCAACTGGCAGACTATTTCCGCTCGCGTGGCAAAAACGTACAGTCCCGCCACCGCACGCTGGAAAAACGTAAATAATGACCGTAAAACACACCGTCATCGTCAAGAATAAGCTAGGCATGCACGCGCGCCCGGCGATGAAGCTGTTTGAGCTGGTGCAAAGCTTTGATGCCGAAGTGATGCTGCGTAACGAAAGCGGCGTTGAGGCGGAAGCCAGCAGCGTGATCGCCATGATCATGCTGGATTCCGCGCAGGGTAAACACATTGAAGTGGAAGCCAGCGGCACAGATGAAACCGCCGCACTGGCGGCAGTGGTTGAGTTATTCGAAGCTGGGTTTGATGAAGAGTAACACGCGACAATAATCCCAAAAATCGACAATGCCATAGGTAATAACGCTACCTTATGGTATAACTTCGTTACAAGTTATCTGTCATTTTTATTAACACCCCCGCGTCGCTGGCGCGGGGGTGTTGCTTTATAAATGCGGTAGACTTTTTCTCTTGATATTGTTTTTTCATATATGCAGCACGTGCTTATATCCCTATGAACCTTGATCTTACTGCCATGACGTAACGTTGTTTGTTACCGCTATGCGTTTTATCAGGGGTTATGTTTTACCAACCTATTGGAGAGGAGTATGACGAAACCTAACCTGACTATTAGCGAACTGGATGCGGAGCGCCTGGATCGGCTGCTGGAACAACCTGCGTTTGCAGGCACACCGATTGCACAAGCGTTGAATGAGGAGCTGGATCGTGCCGAGATCTTGCCTTCAGAGGACATCCCGTCAGATGTCGTCACCATGAACAGTCGGGTACGCTTTCGCGATTTAAACACTAACGAAGAGCACACCCGAATACTGGTTTATCCTGCCGCCATGCAGGACAGCAAGGAACAGCTTTCTGTGATGGCGCCGCTCGGCGCAGCCTTGCTGGGTTTGCGCGTTGGGAATACCATTAACTGGCAGTTGCATAACGGTACAGAAACTCGCGTGGAAGTGCTGGAATTGCTCTATCAGCCTGAGGCCGCTGGCGAATATCATCGCTAAGCACGCGCCCACTGCCCTGATTTCAGGGCAGTCATGATTGCGTCAAAACGGCCACAGCAGCCACCAGTTCGTCAATTTATCCCCCAAACCTTGCCACCAAATGCGTGATATCAGATGGCCCGCTTTCTTACGCGGTTCGGCGGGTGATTCCCCTTTTGCCGTCAATGCCTCCCAGGCCGCCCAACGCACATCAAACACGAAATCCCGCTGCATCATGTCGTGCAAAATCACCAGGCTGCGCGGATCCGGCTCGGCGCGCAGGTGTGCCACCAGCGCCAGCCGCTTGCGAAAATCCGTTTTATCCTGCGCCAGTCGCTGTGCGAGGTCGACATCGAACGCGCTGTCGGGCATTCCCTGCTCCCTAGACATTCCGTTGTATACGTATACGCCTGATTACATCCCGGCGATCTTCATGCTCGGCAGCAGCGCCGAACCGCACTGAATATTGCTGCGGGTTTCAATGTCATCTCCCAGCGTCACCATATCGCGCAGCATGGTTTTCAGGTTACCCGCGATGGTGATTTCACTCACTGGATACTGAATCTCGCCATTTTCCACCCAAAAACCTGACGCCCCGCGCGAGTAATCGCCCGTTACCGCACTCACGCCCTGCCCCATCAACTCGGTCACCAGCAGGCCCTTATCCATCTGCTTGAGCATCTGTTGGAAATTAAGCCCCTGACCCGCAATACGCCAGTTGTGAATACCGCCGGCATGACCGGTGCTCTTCATGCCGAGTTTACGCGCTGCATAGCTGGTCAACAGCCAGGTTTGCAGCACGCCGTCTTTAACGATGTTGCGCTGTGCGGTGCGTACCCCTTCACTGTCGAACGGAGTAGACGCCAGCCCTTTACGCAGATGCGGCAGCTCTTCAATAGTGAGCCAATCCGGCAGGATCTGCTGGCCCAGTTTGTCGAGCAGGAACGTCGATTTACGGTACACATTACCGCCGCTGATCGCCCCCACTAAGTGGCCGAACAGACCCGTTGCCACTTCGGCGGCAAACATTACTGGTGCTTCCATGGTTGGCAGCTTGCGCGGTGATAAACGTGAGAGCGTGCGGCGAGCGCACTCTTCGCCGACCCATTCGGGGCTTTGCAGATCGTCCAGCGCACGTCCTACGGTGTAAGCGTAATCGCGCTCCATATCGCCGTTCACTTCAGCAATCACACAGCTCGACATGGAGTGGCGGCTCGACAAATAGCTTTGCAGCATGCCGTGGCTGTTACCAAACACTTTGATACCGTAGTGGCTGTTGAAGCTGCCTCCTTCGGTATTGGTAATGCGCGTATCGGCTTTCAGCGCTGCCTGCTCGGCGCGCGCAGCCAGCTCAATGCCTTTTTCCGCATCCAAGGCAGCAGGATGAAACAGATCGAGATCGGGGGCATCAAACGCCAGCAGCTCTTGTTCTGCCGGGCCAGAAAAGGGATCGGGCGAGGTATAACGGGCAATGTCCAGCGCAGCCTGCACGGTGCGGGCGATGGCCGCCGGGCTCAAGTCGGTCGATGACGCACTGCCTTTACGCTGCTGATGGTATACGGTAATGCCCAACGCGCCATCGCTGTTGAATTCCACATTTTCAACCTCGCCGTAGCGCGTGCTGACGCTGATCCCTGTGGTTTTGGAAATAGCCACCTCTGCCGCATCTGAACCAGCACGCGCCAGCTCCAACGCCTGTGCGACTGCCTGCTCCAATGCTTTACGCTGTTCTGCAACCTGAGTGATTATTGTCATCGTTCTGCCATACTGAGTTAAAAGCCGTTCAGAAGCCGGGAAATGGCGTCTGCCTTGCCCCTCTTCTGCGCCTAAAGGTGTATGCTTGAGTCTAACAGGATATCAGGATAATTTCGCAAAAAGCCCAAACCTGTTAGGATCGGCGTCTTTTTTATGGCGTTAACCGCGTCACATGCCCGAACTGTTACGGAAAGAGATGATGAACAAACACCCTGAAGAGTGGCTGGACGACGTACCGGACCCGCACGCCGAAGATGATGAAGACGATGAGATCATCTGGGTCAGCAAAAGTGAAATCAAGCGCGATGCTGAAGCGCTGAAAGATCTTGGCGTGGAGCTGATTGAACTCGGTAAAAATGCGCTCGAACGCATCCCGCTGGATGACGATCTGCGTGCTGCGGTTGAGCTGGCGCAACGCATCAAAAAAGAGGGCCGCCGCCGTCAGGTGCAACTGATCGGTAAGATGCTGCGTGCCCGCGATCCAGAACCGATTCAAATCGCACTGGATAAGCTGAAGAACCGCCACAACCAGCAGGTCGCTCTGTTTCACAAACTGGAACAATTGCGAGACAGACTGATTGAGGAAGGCGATGATGCCATCCCAGATATCCTCGGGCTCTACCCGAACGCCGATCGCCAACAGCTACGCTCACTGGTACGCAATGCGCAGAAGGAAAAAGCCGCGAACAAGCCGCCCAAATCTTACCGCCAAATTTTCCAGTACCTGCGTGAACTGGCTGAAGATCAGGCCTAATCCCTTGAGGTAAATCGCCCT
This sequence comes from Candidatus Symbiopectobacterium sp. NZEC135, assembly GCF_025962695.1. Classification (NCBI taxonomy): domain Bacteria; kingdom Pseudomonadati; phylum Pseudomonadota; class Gammaproteobacteria; order Enterobacterales; family Enterobacteriaceae; genus Symbiopectobacterium; species Candidatus Symbiopectobacterium sp. NZEC135. The sequence goes on from NZ_JAGFPF010000014.1 coordinate 86,498, forward strand.
GCGGTAACTCGCCCTGTGCGGTAGAGTCACCCTCGGCGTTACTCCACCAACGCGTGCTGATAGCGGTGCAGTATCTCCGTGATACGGCCGACGGACGCACCGATCTCCGGTGCTATCTGACGCTGGCATAGCGCAATCTGATACGCATCCAATAGGGTCAGCAACTGAGTAAAGGCGTGACGCCGGGAAATCTCTCGTCGCGCGTCGCTGACCTGCTCTGCCGCTTGACGAAGACGACGATGAAACGCCGACAGTTCACTGTCCATTGGCAGCGGTAGATTCCGCATACGTTGGTGCAGAATAATCAGCGACAGCGCCAGACGGTATTTGGCAATGTCGTTGGGAAACAGGGTCAGCAGCAGGTAGAGTTGCTGATAGAGCGCGGGCAGATGATTCTCACGCCGTTTGGTAGGATTGGTGGTCAAAGCCGATACCGCACTGTAAACAAAGCGGTTCAGCAACGTCTGCCCGGTGCGCGCATGTGAATTATCTCGAATCAACAAGATAACCAGCCACGCCAGCAAGCAGCCGATAACCTGCCCAATCGCGCTGTCCAGAAAGTGGCTGAGATTAAACGTCATCGGGTTATCCAACACCAGAATATTGATGGTGCTGGCCAGCGCCCCCAACGATCCCATACGCCGCTTTTGCACCTCAATACCGATGATGAAGGCCATAATGCCCAGACTGAGGCACAGCAGCAACATGCTTTGTTGTGTTGATGGCAGCACAAACATGAACAGCAGTGCACCCAGCGGCAGGGCATAGACCGTGCCAACCAGAAAATCGACCGCCATGCGTTTTGGGTTGGGCAGGCGCATCGCCAGCGCCGTCACCACGGCAATCATCACCATACAGGCACTGCCTGAGGTCCAACCGGTGATAAGCCAAAATAAACACCCTACCGCCGTCGCCACGCCGGTACGCCAGCCGTTGATCATCGCATGATGGCGCTCAGCGGATGCCGCTTTCACCATCACTTCATCCCGCAGCAGTTCACCCTCAACCTGCGTCAGACGGGCGTTAGTCTGGATCCCTTTTGCCAGTAACAGATAGCGTGTTGCCGCCCCCACCCAGCCAATCAGCGTCGGCGGCACCGTCTTACGCTCACCGGCGGCAATCGCGTGGCGCAGCTGTTTCACCCGCTTACGCACATCAGCCATCGACGCTACCGGCGCCTCTATCAGCAATGCCAGGCTGGTTCTGAGCGGCTCGGGTTTATCCTGCAACACCAAATAGGTTTCACACGCCTGCGTAATCAGGGTAAATGATTGTGCCAGCAGCGCTTTGATGCGTCGGTGGCTATTTTGCCAGCGCGCCGACTCCAGCAGCAGCGGATTGCCCATGCCAGCCAACGCGGTGCTTTTGCGCACCAGCCCATGCCAGGCGACATCAATCTCTTCACGCGATGCACCACGGATGCACAGTTGCAGCAGGCGATAATGATCCACCAGCAGCCCCTCCAGGCTGCTGTCGATATGCTGTTTGATGGAGCGCGGGGTGAACAGTAGATCGGCCACAATGGCACAAACAATGCCTAAAACAATCTCGCTACAGCGCTCAACGGCAAACTGCGGCGTCAGCAATGGCGCACTCTGGGTGGATACGATGATAATTAATGCGGTATAGCCCGCCAGTCCCCATACGTAGGCATTTTCTACCTTAACCAGCGATGAAATCCAGGTGCAGAATCCCGCCCATATGCAGCACAGCAGCAGCATCACCACGGGTGCACGAATGGTCGCGATAATAATCACCAACGCACCGATACACCCGATAAAGGTACCCACAATGCGCAATATGCCACGGTGCCGAATTGCGCCGGAAAAGGGATCGCCACCGGCGGCAAAAGCAGGACCAGCAGCTACAATAGCCGCAGTGAGCACTGACCAACGCGGCGTTTCCAACTGAAAGTGGAAACCGAGAAACAGTGACAGCACAACGGCAACGCTGAGTTTGCAGGCAAAACGCCAGTGGGGAAAAGCAGGCATTTTCATCATGAGTGAGCCTTAACCAAACTCACGCAGCCGATAGAGCAAACGAATCAACGGTGAAGGCTGCTTGTTTTGCGGGGTGTCAGCCTGCGCGATCACCACGGTGGCCGTAGTGCCCGCCGGATAAGGAATATCGCGCTGTTGATCCAGATGGATTCTTACCGGCACGCGCTGTGCCAGTCGCACCCATTCCAGGTTGGCGTCCACTGTCGCCAGCCCTTTACTGTCTACGTTGGCGCTGCTGTTGGTGATCGCCGCCGCCACGCTGTCAACCGTACCGTAAAACAGCCGATCGCTACCCAGCGGCGTGATCTCGACGCGATCGCCAGCATGAACGCTCGCCAGCTTGGTCTCTTCCATGTAGGCCACCAGATAGAACGAGCCCTTTTTCACTAACGCCACGGCGGTCGCGCCGCGCGTAATGTATTCGCCGCGCTGCACGTTGAGGTTGGTCACCCAACCGTCCGCTGGCGCGCGAATCACGGTACGTTCCAGATCCAACGTCGCCAGTGCCAACGTCGCTTGCGCCTTGGCTAACTGATGCTGCGCGGTTTCCAGCGCACTGCCAGACTGATCGATGGCTTCTTGCGACATCGCCTGTACACCGAGGCGCGTGCGCCGTCCAGACTCACGTCGCTTTTCATTGACCAACGCCAGGTAGTAGTCCACATCTGCCTGCGCTTGCGCCTGTGCTTGCTGAAAGCGGGGTGGATCGACAACAAAAAGCACATCCCCTTTTTTCACCTGCTGATTGTCATGCACCAACACCTCTGTCAGCAGCCCGCTGACATCCGGCGCGATCGCCACAACGTCTGCGCTGAACTTCGCATCTCGCGTCCACGGCGATTCAGTGTAAAACGCCCAAACGCGCAGCAGCGCAATGGCAGCCAGCAACAGCACGCACAGCGTAATACCCACACGCAGCAGCTTTTTGGTTATCAGCGAGACAACAGGAAATTTTATAGCAAGGGTTTTCACATTGACCTCAAAGGGAGACGCGAAAGATCAGATAAAACAGGCAGCAAAACAGAGCGGTGTTAAACAGCGCCGGATGCCATACCACGTCATAAACGCCGGTGGGCTGTAAAACACGGTTCAACACGAAAAACAGTGCCAGCGATACCAGCAATACAAAGAATACGGGCGGGAAGGACAGGCCAAACAGCACCATCACCGGGAGTGAACTCATCCTCTTTTCCTTTTTATTTCAATTGACAAAGATACCCTAAATAATTCGAGTTGCAGGAAGGCGGCAAGTGAGTTCATCCCGATGAGCTTACTCAGGTAAGTGATTCGGGTGAACGACCGTAGCCAACGCATCTGCAACTTGAAGTATGACGGGTATAAACGATACCGACCGAGTCACCGTAGACACAGGCATGAGGGTTCATTACCAACGACGACACGGACCTTTCCGCCATCAATGCTAAAAGGCATGAAGGGCATTACACTGATCAAGAGAGATGGCAGGTTGTTTAGTAGAAGCGAACGCGGCCTGTTACCTTATAGAAACAAGTAGCATGAAACACACCGGTATTCTTCCCGCCCGATTCGTTCGAATGCGGTGCATTATGGATGTTTATTTGCATTTCATCTACAATGTGTGATCTAAATCACTTTTAAGCCAGAGTGAACAATGGAAAGACTAAAGAGCATGTCGGTGTTTGCGCGCGTAGTGCAGTGTGGCTCGTTTACTGCCGCCGCCCGACAATTGAACATGAGCGTTTCCGCGGTCAGCCAAACGGTGACCCGGTTGGAAGAAGAGCTACAAATCAAGCTGCTCAATCGCAGCACGCGCAGCATTGGGCTTACAGAAGGCGGCAAAATTTACTACCACGGTTGCCGCCGTATGCTGCATGAGGCGCACGAAGCGCACGATCAGCTCTACGCCTTCAATAACACGCCGATCGGCACACTGCGCATTGGCAGTTCCTCCACCATGGCGCAAAACGTGCTGGCAGCCATGACAGCAGAGATGCTGCTGAAATACCCAGGACTCTCCGTCAATCTGGTCACCGGCATTCCGGCCCCCGATCTGATTGCGGACGGGTTGGATATTGTCATCCGCGTGGGTGCCTTGCAGGACTCCAGCCTGTTTGCCAAACGTCTCGG